>CANCJF010000240.1 GCA_947378245.1 Bacteroidota bacterium | reverse complement strand
TTTTGAAAATCATCATCAAACCTTGGTTAAACAATACCCAAAAGCCCATTTTTGCATCGATGCACCGATGATGAAAATCTCATCGACCTACATTCGTCAGGCTATAAAAAACAAGCAAAACGTGCATTATTTATTGACGGATGAAGTTAGAAAGTACGTCGATGAGATGAATTTTTATCGTTAATCTTACATATCCGCTGTTGGACCGTACATACCTGGGATTGGAATATCCAACAAACGTAAGTAAACAGACAATTGTGCTCTGTGATGGTATAAGTGATTCAAACACCAAGTACGCGCAACTTCTCTTTTTGGAGCTGTCAATATGATGTAATCACCATTACGCATTGTCCAGTTTTTGTCAAACTCTTCTTCGTTGATTTCAGAAAGAATCACTTCTGCTTTTGCTACTAAATCATCGTGTTTTGCAAGGATATCCTCTGTAGAGTTGTATACATTCGGTGTACCTCCCCCCTTTGCAAAATCCAATTCATCCGTCAACAAGGTTTCTTTCCACCACCCTGTAATTTCAGCCACGTGTGTTGCTAATTTCAACATCGGCATGGATTTTTCATGTGGTTTGTAATCCCCTTTTTCGAAAGGAACTAAAGCCAATAATTTACGAGTGTTAGCAGCCTCTGCCTTCATCTCCTTTAAGAACATTTCACTTGTTTTCATAGTATATTTATTTTTAAATTTTAATCATTGTTATTGAAGTATCGGAAATACGATGTTTCTCTAAAATCCAATCTGCTTCTACGTAGGTCAATGTCAATACTCCTTTTTTAAATTCATATTTAAACAGGTCAGCATCTGCTTTTGCTCCTCCACCTGAAGTTCGGTGCAACAACAATCCATCGAAATTTATTCCTCCTGAAAAATCATACAACACTTCATAATAAACGTAATCTCCAAGTCCTTTGAGTTTACCATTACGATCAAATTGATAACTCATTTTTTTATCCTTCGTGAAATAGTTTCCTTCAAAAAGAATACGTCGGATTTCCGTATTTTCATCCACCACTTTTCGGTAATCATCCGTTTTTTTAATGTCGGAAAAATACATTTTAATCAAGGACTCAGTGATAGGATATAACTCAAATTTTTCTTTCTTTTTATTGAGTTCGGTTAATCCTTTGAACACATTTTTCGTTCGATCAAATTCTAAATAAGCATCGACTTCTTCCTCTGGTGCAGGAAATGGTTTTAATAAAAATGAGTCGATTTCCGGATTTGGTTTTCCAATAATAAATCCATAAAAAGCAGATGTTTGAAAACGATTTGCGTAAATGGATTTCGTTTTTTCAATCTTTTTTAGATAAGAATCACTCATCCAAAATCCTGGTAGAAATTCGGCTTGGGTTGCAAGTTTTGTAAGTGGAGATCGACTCTCTGTATTAATTTGAATCGTCTTGGGTTGTGCTTCATTATCGCAAGAAAACATAAGCACCACGCTCAGGATTCCCAATAAGGTTATATATATTGTTCTTTTCGTATTCATTTTTATAATTGATCTTCTAGGTCGAGTTTATCGCCACGTAACAAACGTAATCGTTTTCTTGCTTCAACGACATATAAACTGCCCTTGTATTGAAAAATGATTTTTTTATAATTCTCGATGGCTTTTTCTTTATCTCCCAAGTGATTTTCGTAAATGTCGCCTAATTGAAACAACGCATCGTCCGCCAAAATATCTTCCGCATAGGATTTCAACAATTTATCTAACAAGGTAATGGCTTCGTTCCAATGGCCTTGTTGTTGATAAGCTTGTGCTTTTCGCAATAATATTTCATCCGCCAAGCCATGATACGGAAACGCAACAAGGATAGAATCGTAAATCAAAAACGCTTGTTTGTATTGGTGTTGTTCTAACAATAAATCTGCTTGTGCAAATTGATGCATTGCTGTGTAATTACTATCCAACCCATAATTATCGGTAATCAACAAAGACAATTTCAGAGCATCGTTTGCAATCAATTTAGAGGTTGACTGCTTAAGAATATCTAATTGTGATTGAGCAAATTGAAAATCTCCATCGTAGTAAAAGATTCTAGCGTTTTTAAATTTTGCCTCAAAACCAATGGTTTCAAATTTATAGTCATTATCGATTTGCATGTACAAGAGGGATGCTTCCCAAATTTCATTTTTTAGCACGTAAAAATCAGCCAACAACATCTTAATTTCAGAAACTTGAATAACAGCTAATCCTGGCAAAACCATCATTTCTTTCAACAAACTAATCGCGTCTTCTACTTGGTTGGCATACAACCCTTGTATTTGTGCCAATTCTTTTAGAATAGTTATAGTATTGCGTGATTTTCCAAGGCGTTGTACAGTACTTTTATATTGATCAATAATTACCTGTAAACTATCTTGTTTTAAATTACGTCGTTCTGTTACCTCTAAGAAATAAGTGTGTAAAATTGCATGTTCACACAAGAAATGAAAGCCTTTCTCTTTGCCATTGGTCAACACATGTTGGTATCCTTTACGCGCCAAGACATAGTCCTTGTTTTGGGTAAATACATTTGCAATTTCATACACACGATACCCCGTACTATTTTCTCTTTTATCTATTGCTTGAGCTTGAGTGAGTGCCATCGAAAACTGTTTGCGTTGGGTAAAAAACCACTGTAGCATTTCGGCATACACTAAGTCGCTAGAACGCGATTGGGAACGGTCAATCAATTCCTCTTTCAATAGTTCAGCAATCGGTTGATTAGCCTGTGTGAAGTCAATACGTTGTGCTAAGGAAGTCTGCACTTGTTCTTCGAATTCTTTATTGATTTCCAACAAATCTAAGTATTCGTTGATCATCTTTTGAGGTTGACCCATCTGTAAATACACGTCCGCAAACTGCAAATGAAGAGGATACGAATTTCCAAGATTTTTACGTCCTTTTTCTAAAATTTGCAACGAAAGTTCTGTTTTTCCTTTTTCCTTAAAAGCCTTATATACCTCTACTATTTTCACGCTGGAGGAGGCGTTATCTTCGATAAGTCGTTGGTAGATTTTATTAGCTGCTTTT
>CANCJF010000239.1 GCA_947378245.1 Bacteroidota bacterium | reverse complement strand
ATCATGTTTATTAAAATAGCAAAAATAGTTGAAAATCCACCAATTAATCCACCAATTGAACTAGCATAAATCTTACTAATCTTTTTAACGGGTAATATTAAAATTGGTTTATCTATAATTTCAACAAGAGAAGGATTTTTCTTAAGACTTAACTTAGACAATTCTAATTGTTGTAATAATTCAAATAAAATACGCTCATTAAATTCATTAAAATTCGTTTTCAAATATGATTCATTACTATTGTGTCTATAAGTATTTTCAACTTTTACCAAATTATTTATTTCATTTCTAATTGAATCTATTTCTATTTCTAAAACCTTAATGTTTTTTGTTTTTCTTTCAAGACATTCTTCAGTGATTGTTAATTCTAAATTGTTTAAAAAAGCTTCAGAAAAACGTTCGTCTGTTGAACTCATTTGAATCTTAATTATCTGTAGATTGTTTTGATTTTGATTTATTTTCAGACAATTATGAATTACATTCTTGTATACAATACCAAAAACACTATCTTGAAACCTCACATCTCTCGGTTCATTATTAGCGATTAATAATTTACTTTGATTAAAGTGTGATTTTTTGTTTTCTGAAAGATATACGTCATAATAAAGTTCTCCTAAAGTTGTTTTAAGGTTAGTTGAATTTACTTTTTTTGATAATGTCTTTTGAATAATATTTCTAGATTTTATAAATTCCTTTATGTTGTTTTTTGAAAAAATTTCGGAATTTTCGTTGTTAATCACATTTAAACCCAATTCTGACGCAACTAATCCATTAAAAGTTGTTGGTTTATTTTCTTTTACTAACATTGTCATTTCAGCTATATACAAGGGTTTTGTATAAAACGCATAAATAACTCCTAAAATTGATCCAATTACAGTAAATGTTAAAATCAATTTCCATTTTTTAAAAAACATTGAAAACATTTTTTTTAAACCATTTAATAGATGCTCTAGAGTAATCTCTTCATTCATTATTTTTATTTCTTAAAGTTTTTATTAGTGTGCAACTAAACAATATCGAATAAAATATTAACCCACTTGGTTTTGATTGTTATATTTAATTTGTTAGAAAATTAACATTAACAAATCTAAATATTTATTTCTAATTTAAGTTAACATTCAAGTCTTAAAAGAATTAATTCCTTACAATTTGTCGATTAGTTCGTTTTAATATTTTGTTAAATATGTGCTATATTTTTATGTTTTTTTGCTATATTTTTTGTTTGTATACTCTTTTTGGTAGTGTGATAAGATAACAAACAAAGACTAAACATCACGATGAATTCTATTCCTGCTTTACTTTCCAGCATGGATTCGAAAAGTAAATTAAATATAATAAATAGATTCAAAAGCACGAACAGTAAATTTTTAGATTTTATCCCCTTATAAATTGAATAGCCATATATTATTAATATTGGAAGTCCTAATACATATCCAAATGTTGCTATTAGTTGTAAGAACTGGTTATGACAATTGTAATTGTTATCTATTCCATTTTGAAATTTTATTTTGATGAATTCATTTTTTAATTCATCTTTAATATCTCCAGTACCGGTTCCGAAAAATGGTTTATTGTGCATTATTTCTTTTACAGATCTCCAAATTATTATTCTTATTTGAGTAGAATTATACACGCCATTGTATTCAGTTTGATATGGGAAATGAAAGCTTGTTTTTAATTCTGAAAACCTAGAACTCTCTAATTTTTGAAAAACTAAACTTGAAATAATCATCAATCCTGATAATGCGCTGATTAAATATATTTTTTTTTGTTTCAATAAGAATTTTATAAACAGAATAATTATGAAAATTATAAAACTTAAAGTTCCTGCCTTTGAGTTTGTAAGTATTATTCCAACAGAAAGAACAAACAATAAAAAATAGTATCCACAGTTATTTAAAAAAGGTGAATTATTATTTAGTTTTAGTAAGAGAATTATTGAGAATAATAAGTATAATGAATAATAAGTTGGGTGAACGTAAAAAGAAAAATTTACATAGGTTGGTATTGAATCATGTTTTAAAAAATAGTTTATTGCAAAGCCATATTGGATTAGCAAGATTATTGTTGTTCCTAAAATGAAATACTTTAAAGATTTACTGATTATATTTCTACTGAAATTATTTGATAAAAAAATGACAGGAACAAGTACAAAAAACATTTTTGATTCTAAATCTTTAAATCCAAAGCTTTTATTTCCAGAATAAACGATTCCTATTAAGTCAATTAAAAAATATAAAAACAAAAATAAAATGGTAGGATTAATTTTTTTAAAAATATTTGTTTTGTGTTTTATTACATCAAATACACTCAAAAAAAACATGCAAAAGACACAAATGGACGTAATTTCATACCTAAAAGGGAGAGCTAAAAATGATAATGCAAGAAGTTTATCATTTATTTTTATGATTGATGAATTATGAAGCATTGTATTGTGAAAATAAACTGCTAAAATAATGAAAACAACTCTAAATGATGTGATTTGGTTTTACAGTCTTTTTCTAATCAGATCAAATCAGGAGTTTTGTTGTGAACCAATCATTTTTTATCAACTATAATGTCTAAGCTTACTTTGTTTAATTCCTTTATTTTCAAAAAAACTAATTACATAGTAGGCATTGTTCCACAAATTAATTTTATAAGCTCCTAAGGATTGAACGTATAATATTTAACAATGTTATTATATCTATTTTTATTTCAAAATTGTAATCCATGATACAATCTGATTTCTTTACTTCCGTTTTTCAAGTGGTAAAATTAATTCCCAGAGGTCGTGTGACTTCTTATGGTGCTATTGCAGCTTATTTAGGTACCAAAAAATCTAGTCGTGTGGTTGGTTTTGCGATGAATGCTTCTCATGCAATTCCTGGGATTCCTGCACATCGTGTAGTAAATCGTTTGGGTTGTCTGACTGGTAAAATGCATTTTTCAAATCTAGATGAGATGGAACTCTTACTCAAAGCTGAAGGTGTAATTGTCAAGGACGATTGTATTGTAAACTTTAAGCAATTGTTTTGGGATCCTTCGATTGAATTAGAATTGTAATTCTTAAATTCGTTGCATGATACTTGTAACTGGTGGTACCGGACTTTTAGGAAGTCATTTAATTCATA
>CANCJF010000238.1 GCA_947378245.1 Bacteroidota bacterium | reverse complement strand
TCCAAGAATAACGGTTTTGTAAAAGTTACCATCAAAATCTGAAATCCCAGCACCTGAAGTTTGTGCAGTAACAAATATTAACCCATTAAGTAAGAATGATAAAACAAAAAGTGATTTTTTCATATTTTCTAATTTTAAAGGGGCAATATTACTTAAAATTAAATTTGACAACAAACCGTTAACAATTACTTAACATAACGAAAACATCTGACAGCTAATCCATCTTCTTTAGCTGCAAAACCTTTATATACGTTATCTTCACTTACACCTATAGCTCTTCCAATAGCTTGTTTGTCATTTTGTTCGGTAGCACTCCACCAATACGCATGAATTCCAACATTTGATAACTTACCTTTTTCAGTTACATAACCAATAGGATATGCATTGAACCCTGAAGCATTGAAATCATCAAAAACAAAATCATCCCAAATTCCTTTCATATCAGATTTCATATCAATTGCAGCAATATCTTCCCCTCCTAATTTATTCTCCATGTAAAACCAATCTTGGTCACTAGGAACTTTCCAACCAGTAGGGCATACATTTCTTACATCATTCACTACATTCCAAGAATAATATTTACCTGAGAACAAAGGATTTGGATTTGAAACCGACAAATGATCATCAACGATAGCTTCTCCATTACTATAATGTAGCGTTTTTAAATTTTCTGTCATCCATTCAGACTTTCCAATTTTTATCACATGATAAATATTGTTATCTATATCTACAACTACTTTAATTCGTTGAGATAATACTACATTTGTTATTATTGTAAAGACAAAAAGTAGATTTAATTTATTTATGATTGTTTTCATGACTATATATATTAACATTAAATTAAACTTGTTAACATAAATTTAACATTAAAATAATGAACCCGCAAATTTATTTTCATTTTTCATGAATAACAGTAAAGGAATTCTCTACATTATTGGCTCAGGACTATGTTTTATGGTCGTGAATTTCTTTGTGAAAATATTAGGTACAGAGGAAAGTATCTCTTTTTTACCTGTCTATTCTAAATTTCCAACGCATGAATTAGTATTATTCCGTTCCATCATTTCCTTTTCAATTAGTGCCTATTTACTTCGTAAACGAAACATCTCCATTTTAGGTACCAATCGCAAGGGATTATTTGTACGAGGATTTTCAGGAATGATTGCATTGACCTTGTTTTTCTACACAATTCACCATCTTCCGATTGCCATAGCTTCTACCCTACAATATCTAGCCCCTATTTTCACCATATTACTTGCTTCCATATTCTTGAAAGATCGAATCAGTATTGCACAATGGGTTTGTATACTAATTGCGCTCATTGGAGTGTTTATTATTGGACTTTCCAAACTTGAAGTTTCAAATATCACTTCCAAAATCTCTTGGTCGTGGATAATAATCGGGGTTGTTTCCGCCGTATTTTCAGGAATCGCATACATTTCTGTTGTACGACTCAAAGCAACAGAAACACCTTTAAATATTGTCATCTATTTCCCAATGCTCTCCTTACCTGTTATGGGGATTTGGTCGTGTTTTGACTTTGTTATTCCTCAATACGAAGAATGGATCTACCTGCTCCTTTTAGGGATTTTTACACAAATCGCACAAGTTTTAATGACACGTGCTTTTATGACTGCAGACATTGGGATAGTAAGTCCATTTCAATACTTAGGTTCCATATATGCTCTTCTCATTGGTTTTTATTTTTTTGATGAAAGTTTACCATTTCTTTCTATTTTAGGAATACTTTTCATTCTTTTGGGTGTATTGGTAAATATCTTTGTAAAACGTAAAACAACATGAACAAGATAAACAAATCTGATTTAGCTAAATTTGGCAACCTAGAACTCTTAGCAAAACAAGTAGTTGAGGGATTCATCACTGGACTGCACAAGAGTCCTTTTCATGGTTTTTCAGTTGAGTTTGCAGAGCATCGTTTATATAATACAGGAGAATCTACCAAACACATTGATTGGAAACTTTACGGTAAAACAGACAAATTATTTACAAAAAAATACGACGAAGAGACGAATTTACGTTGTCAAATCGTGATTGATTGTTCTAGTTCGATGTACTTTGGTAAACCGGAACACTTAAATAAACTTGAATTCTCTATCCTTGCCGCAGCATCTTTCATTGAATTACTGAAAAAACAACGTGATGCAATTGGAATTTCCTTTTTCTCAAATAGCTTAGAAGTTCACTCCCAAGCAAAATCATCCATTGCACACCAACATTATATCTACCAAGAACTAGAAAAGCGTTTACATACTTATTCCCCTAAGGAAATGAGTCAAACAAATGCTATTTCTTGCATCCACAACATCGCAGAAATAACGCATAAACGTAGTTTAATTCTTTTATTCACGGATTTACTGGATGATACGCGCAACGAAAGTGAATTTATTGAGGCCTTACAGCATTTACGTCATAACAAACACGAGGTCATTGTATTCCACACCTTAGAAAAATCGAGTGAATTAGAACTCGAACTTGGCAATCGTCCATTACGTATGATTGACATGGAAACCGGAGAGGAAATGAAACTACAACCTTCAGAGGTTAGAGCAAATTTTCAAGAACGAGCTCTTACTTACTACAATGATATTAAATTGAAATGTGGTCAATTGAATATTGATTTTGTAGAGATTGATATTGCGGAAGGGGTTGAGGTTGTCTTGCAAAAATATTTGATTAAGAGACAGAAGATGAGGTGAGAGTTGAGTGACGTGTAACGTGTGACGAGTGACGGATTACTGAAAACATTGCTGATATGTGGTACAAACGGAGTAACCGTAGGATTACAAATCCAACGGAGCGGGCTTATTACAACGAAATCAAGTTAAAATGTGGACAGTTGAATATTGACTTTGTAGAGATTGATATCGCGGAAGGGGTTGAGGTTGTCTTGCAGAAATATTTGATAAAGAGACAGAAGATGAGGTAGCCGCAGAACATTAATTACAAAACCTAACATTATAATTTTCAATAATTTTGAATCCAAATTTTCCTTCGTACATAGATAAATGAACACAATATAAACTGACACCATCGTCTTCAATAGTTTGAGCTAAATAATCCGAAACTTTTCTTAAGTGTTCTTTTTTATTAAATAAAAAATGAACTCGTTT
>CANCJF010000237.1 GCA_947378245.1 Bacteroidota bacterium | reverse complement strand
ATTTGCATACTTTCTATCCCATAGAGATAGCTCTTTAGGAGAAGGTGTTTGACTCCCTGAACCTGGTGTAGTTGTAGGAGTTATTTCAGAAATTTTTTTTCCGGAGTCAAATGCTTTAGCTTGTTCAGGTGTAATTAATCCCATTACTTTTTATTTTTTTTTAATGACAATTGATATTTGATTGATGCAGCTAATTCATCCATTCCTTTGTCAGGGTATTTATTAACCCATCTAACTAATGCATCTTTATCAATATTATATTTTTGTGCAGTGCTTAAGAATAATTGATTTTGTGAAAGACCATCCATACTCCCTAACTCATTACCATTTAATGCTTCAGGATAATCAGGAACACCATTCAACTTTAATGAGGCTTTATTAGCTTTAGATTTAGCAGCTCTAATGTCTTCATCTAATTCTCCTTTAGCAATAGCATACAATGATGATGCTTTCATTTCATCCGTAATTGTAGAACTATTACTCCATTCAGGTTGTTTTTTTAGTTTCTTTAAAATTTGACCATCTCTATCTGTTGATAATAATTCAATGTTTTGTCTTGCGGTTTTTCTTTCTTCCTCTAATTTGAAAGCTTGTTGTTCTTTATTGTTTCCATTAGAATCATCATACTTACCATTATCAATTTCATATTTCAATTGAGTCATGTCTAAACTTGCTTGATGATTCATTTTAGAAATGTCTAATTGATATTCTCTCTCAATCTTCCATGCTTCATCTAACTTATGAGTTGTTTCAGCATCTTGATTAGAAAGAGTATGAGCAGCTTTATTAATGTCTTGAAGTAAATATGTAGCAGCCATTTTCTTATCCCATGCTTCATTTAAAGAATTCATAGCTGAATGACTTCCAACGTATTGTTCAGCTTTAGAAGCATAGTCAAAATAAGATTGAGCATCAGAAACTTTTTGCATATAACCACGTAACTGCATTAGTCTTTGATACATCTAATTGCAATTCCTAAATCCTGAAATCCCATTTGTTGTTTATTTCCAAACCAATTAAATTGAAGAGAAGCTGTTAAGTGCCATCCTTTTTTTAGTGCTTGTTTATTATTATATATAGTTGTGTCTGATGTCCACCAATTACCTTCTTGTAAAAATGTTTTTTCATACCTAAGTCCACTAAATTTTCCTTGGGCTATATAACCTGAAGGTAAGGCTGTAAATCCACTTTTATTATACGTATTATTCAAGTTATCATACTTTATTAAATTTCCATATTTCCAATGGGAAGTATCCTCTTCAATAAGAGCATCCGTAAATGTTTCAGCTTTTGAAAAGGAAAAAAACATATTATCCCATTCTATAGATGAGGGGATATGCCAGCCTGAAGGGCACACCTTATTTGTTGCAATTACATAGGTGTTATATAATTTTCCATATACCTTATCATAACGTGTGTCATTGTCATAATTACACCATGCTCCTATTGTATCGTTTGCCCATGTGTTTTTAACTTGAATGTTAGGTATTAATTTACCATCATTATATCTTGATACCTTTAAATTTTCAGCCATCCATATTTGGTCTCCAATTTTGATTGTTTTATAAATATTTCCATCAATATCCGTTAAAGTACCATAATTCAATTTTGAATTGAATTTGATAGGGTCAAGATAATTTTCTTCTAATACCGAAGTAATGCTATTTGTTTTGGTTGTGTTAGTTGTAGTTGTTTCTTTTTTACAACTAATAAGTGCAAGAATCAGTAGAGAATAGATTAGAGTTTTCATGTTATATAATTAAAATTTTACACAAATATAAATAATGGATACATATATGTATCCAAGTGAATTTTTTATTTCATCTAATTTTCACTGTGGTTAATGAAGATGTTATTAAGAAATTTGGGTTAAGGTTGCGTGAATTGAGAGAAGAGCGTTCAATTAGTCAACAACATCTTGCAGACATTTCAAATGTGTCTAAGTTGACTATCCAGCGTATTGAGAATGCTAAATTTTCCGTAACACTTGATACTCTAATTTCCATATCAAAAGCTTTAGAGATTCCATTAAGTGAACTTGTGAACATTCAGATTTGATTGTCAAAGAGTGGGGTTAGTGCTAACACATAGAAGTCATCATCTTGTATTAAATATAAAATAGTTAGTATCCTATATTAATAGGACTATTCAAGCACACAGTTTATCTGCCCCCCAACCCCTCCTAAAGCTTATTTTTTTGCTCACCCCCCTCAATGTAAAAATAATGAAGCCTCTCTCTCAAATTATTTTTTAAGTTCTCCGTTTTTTTAAATTATATGAGCATGGAAACTATTGTAAATGAAGTGAAGGTAACGTACAGAAAAAAGTATGTGTCCAGTCAAACCATACATTCATCATTTGAGTGTTGGAAATTATTTAAATCTGTATTCAATAGGGATACCATTGAATTAGTAGAAGAGCTGAATGTCATCTTGTTAGACAAAGCAAATCATCCTATAGGTGTGTTCAAGGCTTCATTGGGTGGAACGCATTCAACTATTGTGGATATCAAGCTTATTTTATCCATTGCGTTAAAATGCATGGCTCATGGGATTTTTATTGCGCACAATCATCCAAGCGGTAAACTTTTACCAAGCAGTGAAGACTTGAAGATTACAAGGGATTTGCAGTTAGCGTGTGATACAGTTGGGATTAATTTGTTAGACCATATCATAATGACAGCAGGGGATAAGTATTACAGTTTTGCTGATGAAAGAATGCTGTAAGTGTTTGGTAATTTAATGGAGTTAAAACTTCTTAAGAAGAGATGTAATAAATAATAAATTATCACAGGAGAGTGCAAATAGTAGGCACAATGTTTAATTATGAGTAGTGGAAGTCAATAAAATTAGGGGTTTTGGAAGGAATTTGTACTGCTTAGAAGGCAGTTGCTCTATCCAGCTGAGCTACGGGGCCAGTATTTTAATTAAACAAGTAACGTTTTACTTGTCGAAAAGGGAAAAAAAAAGGGGATGATTTCTCATCCCCTTAAGTGTCGGGGTGGCCAGATTCGAACTGACGACCTCCTGCTCCCAAAGCAGGCGCGATACCGGGCTACGCTACACCCCGAGGAAGATTTCTCTTTTCTCTTTAATATGTCAAAGTTTCCTTTTCCGGTGTGCAAAGATAAGAACTTTT
>CANCJF010000236.1 GCA_947378245.1 Bacteroidota bacterium | reverse complement strand
TCTGTTGTGGCAGAACTTTCAAAAGCAGAATACTCCCCGCCAAAATCTGATTTGTATTTTTTCTTTTGCATGACAGTCATAAAATACATTTTACTAATCATCATCCCTTTGTGTGCAAATTCCAGTGATATTGACCACCCAATTCCAATTTAAAGTGACCACCTGATTCCAATTCAAAATGACCACCTAATTTCGGAGCAAATTGACCACCCCAATTTTTCATTTAAAACTACTTTTTTTCATCTGTTAATTAATACTCAAATATACTCAAAAAATTATACCTTGTTTAGACTTTTCTTCTTCCGCATCGATTCTCCTAGTAATTCGATTCTGTGTGATTGATGTATGAGTCTATCCAAAATTGCATCGGCTATGGTTTTTTCTCCAATTATATCGTACCAACCCTGCACTGGGATTTGTGAGGTAACGATAATTGATCCATTGTTGTGCCTGTCTTCGATGATTTCTAGAAGTGTAATTCGGTTATGATTATCGAGTGCTTGGAGTCCAAAATCATCAAGAATAATTACATCTTGCCGCTCAATTTTGGCAAGTTCTCGTAAATAGGAACCATCAGCTTTAGCCATTTTTAATTTGGCAAATAATTTTGAAGTGTTAAAATAACTCACTTTAAAACCTTGGATACAGGCTTGATAACCTAATGCGGTTCCTAAATAACTTTTGCCTACACCAGTGCTTCCAGTGATTAAAATGTTTTCGTTTTTTTCTACAAACTCACATTCGGCAAGGCGTAGTACTAGGGTTCGTTCCAGATTACGAGATGCATCAAAACTAATGTTTTCAATGTTTGACTTGTAATGGAATTTGGCATTCTTGATGCTTCGTTCAATGCGCCTGTTGTGCCTTTCATCCCATTCTGCATCGATAATCATTGACACAAACTGATCGAGCGTGTAATGGTCTGTTTTACCGCTTTCGATAGCGGTTTTAAAAGCATTATGCATTCCATAAAGCTTCATTTGTTTCATTTTTGTTACTGTAGATTCATTCATATTTATTGGATTTAAATTTAGTTAAAATAATGTTTCCCCCTGATATTGCCGTGTGTAGGAAGGTCTTGCTCTTGCTCGTGTTCAAAATCAATGCTATCCAAGTTGTTTTCTAAAATGTTTTGGATGGTTTTAAAATTGTAAATTTTAAAATCAAGTGCTCGTTTGCAGGCATTTATTAGTCTTTCTTTGGATACCTTTTTTTCATAAGAAAGTATTCCTAAACAACTTTTATAGGCCTGTTCAGGGTGATTTCTACTTTCAATTATTTTTAGAATATACTCTCCCACTGTTGCATCAATATTATTCCCCCATTCAATGAAACGAGAAGCGCTCCACTCGGCCACAAATTGATGTGTACTGGCTAAATGCTCTGGCGTTGTGGTATAGATGTAAGGTTTATAATTCCTTATATGGATGGCTATACGATTGTATTTGTGATATATTTCGACAGTTGATTTGGTGTACAATAGCTTCGCTTTTTTCTTTACGTATTGATACGGAACGCTGTAATAATTTTTGTCCTGACTTAATTGAACGTGCCCATTTTGCATCACTGTTGCAAAGGATTGGTATTTAATTTCAAAGCGTTCTTGTGGTAACGGACGTAGTTTTTCCTTTTCATCTTCTAAAAATAGTTCATAACGAGAGTAAGGACGTCCTGTGAGTTTTCGGTTGTTATGGGAGTCTAGTAAATCCCATATCTGTTGGTTCAACTGATCTAAATCAAAGAATTTTTCTTCTTTTAAATTCACATAAATTCTTCTATACAATATCTTTACAGCTCCTTCAACTAATGACTTATCTCTTGGTTTGTATGCCCTGGCAGGCAAGATAGTGGTTTCGTAATGTTCTGCTAAATCCGCTAAAGTTTCATTGATTGTAGGCTCAAAACGACTGCTTTTAATTACCGCAGACTTTAAATTATCTGGAACAATTGCTGCAGGAGTTCCTTCAAAAAAACGCATTGCATTCTCTACCGATGTCACAAAATCTTCTTTTTGTTGACTCGTAGAAGCTTCTGCATAAGTGTATTGGCTGGCTCCTAATATGGCAACAAAAAACTGCACTTCTTTGATTTCTCCAGTGTCTTTGTCAATAATGGAAAGTGTTTTTCCTGCATAATCTACATACATTTTATCACCCGCTTTGTGATTCATATGCATTACAGGATTGACTTTTTTACCCCATATCTTGTAGTGATGCCTAAATTGTGAGCTCTGGAATCCATCGGGATTGGCTGTAAAGTATTGTTCCCACTGATGGTGTACGGTAACTCCAACTTTTTTCAATTCTCGTTCCATTTGCGGAAAAAAAGCATAAAGCTTTTGCAATTTCGGACTGATTGCCTCCACAACATTGTGTGAAAACAATATTTCAAGTTCGGCATCTGTTTTTTGATTAATAATATCAAAAGTTAATCCTAATGCTTCAAATAATGAAATATACTTCTTTACTGTATTTCTGGAAAGTGATAAGTATTTGCTTATAAACAGCTTACTTTTTCCATTACAATGAAATTTTATTACTTTTCTAATCTTACTCATGTCTGTTATTTTGTTTGCCATAATTCGTAGTTTTTTTAACGAATTTATGGTCTAACAACATGAAAAAAAGCAGGAGTTTTTTGGTGGTCAGTTTGCTCCGAAATTAGGTGGTCAGTTTGTTCCGAAACTGGTGGTCAATTTGCACTGAAATTAGGTGGTCAATTTGACCGTTTTTTCCACCATATCCACATAAAAGCTAAAATTCCCTTAACATTCTTCAATTGAAAGGTTTGAGAAGATTTTTTAGACAATTCAACAATAGTTAAAATAAAGTTAAACAAAAATTAAACAACCGTTTAAATTAAACAGTTGTTTAATTTTGTGTTGCATTCAAATCATCACCCTTGAAAACAGATTTTAACGACAAGCAAATTCAAATTCTCGAAGTAGCCGAAACGCTATTTGCCGAGAAAGGATTTGATGGCACCTCGATTCGGGATATTTCGAAAGCGGCGAAGATTAATATTGCCATGGTTTCGTATTATTTTGGAAGCAAAGAAAAACTGTTAGAATCTTTAATTATATACAAAACTGCTGGTCTTAAAATGCAATTGGAAAATTTATTGGAAGAAAACCTCGAGCC
>CANCJF010000235.1 GCA_947378245.1 Bacteroidota bacterium | reverse complement strand
TGAGCTTGTCGAAGGATGACCCTTTGACTATTTTTTATCTTGAGCTTTCACTTTGAGCTTGTCGAAATGTGTCGAAGGATGTCTTAGTGAATAATACTTTATTGATTTTAGAAAATTACAACTATTTATATCATGAAAAAAACACTATTATTTAGCTTTTCTTTGTTGTTACTTGCGTGTACCAAAGAGATAGATAGTTCCAAAACAGGAACAACGCCAACTGTACCAGGAGGCACTACAGGAGACACAACCAAAACAGGAGGGGGAGTTGCAACAACAGATGTTTCAATTAAATACGGTTCTGTTATTTCTGATATTGATGGAAATTCATATAAAACTGTCATTATTGGTTCACAACAATGGATGTCAGAGAATTTAAAATCGAGCAAGTATAATGATGGAACGGTTATATCAAATGTAAAGGTTGATTCTTTGTGGTCTGAGTTGAGTTCTGGTGCTTGGTGTTATTACAGTAACAATTCAATAAATAATGATAAATACGGTAAGCTATACAATTGGTTTGTAGTAAGTTCAGAATCAAACGGCAATAAAAATGTGTGCCCAACAGGCTGGCATATTCCTCGTCGTTCTGAATGGGCTGATCTTATTGATTATTTAGGAGGAGAAAAAGTTGCTGGAGGAAAATTAAAAGAAATTGGTATAGAAGATTGGATAGGTCCAAATGTTGACGCTTCTAATTCTTCCTTATTTTCTGGATTGCCTGGAGGTTATAGAGATTTATCAGGAGAGAGTCAAGCACTAGGTAATGTTGGTTTTTGGTGGAGTACATATGATTTATCAAGTTATGGTTCAAGTTTTGCCTTGAGTTTCGGTAGTGCAAAAACATTTGAAGAAAATTTAGGTAAAAAATATGGGTTTTCAATTAGGTGTTTAAAAGACACACAAGAATGAAAAATTTTAAGTAAAAGTTTGTTATTAAGTATAAATAAAAAAAAATGAAAATTATATCGATTTTAGTTACTGCAATTATTGCTTTTTCTTCAATTTCACAAGAAACTAAATTAACTAGATTAACGGATTTGTGCGAAGGCTCCTGTAATGGAGTTAGTGGGTTAGGATCTTATACATCTAATAAATGTTATTTTTCTGGTAAAACACCTACTGGGGGAGTTGGATTATATACTTCAGATGGAACAATTAGTGGAACAAAATTAATTAAACAAGTACATTCAGATTTTACTTACTATCATAATTCTATTACAGAAGGTCCAGTTACTTCTAAAGGAATTTTTTATTTTGGTTCGCCTACCGGTGGTTTATGGAGAAGTGACGGTTCAGAACAAGGTACCTTTGAACTTAAAGCAAATATTGGACCTGAAAATATTAGAGAATTAAATGGAGCGGTTGTTTTTACAGCAACAGATTCAATTCATGGTAAAGAATTATGGAGTTCCGACGGTACAGTATTGGGTACCTATTTATTAAAAGATATTTATCCTGGTGTAAAAGATGGGATAGCAATTATTGAATTTAATACCGTACTTAATGGTAAGATTTATTTTAGTGCGAATGATGGTATACATGGTAATGAATGTTGGGTTACAGATGGTACTTCAAATGGTACGAGAATGTTGGCGGATTTAAACCCAGGATCCTCAGATGGTTATTTTAATTTTCCAATTATTTTTAATAATGAAATTTATTTTAATGGTAGTAAAGTAGAATATGTAAATCAAAATACGGTGTATACTAATGGGGTTTTTAAAACAAATGGAGGCACACCAACTATAGCTATTAAAGGCATTGAAATGAATGATCCAGTTGTCTTTCAAAATCAATTATTTTTTGCAGGAAGTTATCCTAATGATAATATCGCTAATGTAGGTACAGAGTTTTATAAAAGTACAGGTACAGGTGCTATTTTAGTAAAAGATATAAATAGTAGTAAATATAGCACAACAAATATACCCAATTCTTCTTTTCCTACTTGGTTAACAGTCATTAACAATAATATCTATTTTAGAGCAGATGACGGTATACATGGAATAGAACCTTGGATAAGTGATGGAACTTCTCAGGGTACACATATACTTAAAGATATAAATCCAGGTAAAGATTATGGCTGTGCAGGATCTTTTTTTAGGCCTGCAAATAATAAAGTATATTTTTTAGGGAATGATCCACTCTATGGACGTGAAATTATGGAGACAGATGGTACATCTGAAGGAACTAAAGTATACGATATTTGCCCTGGTTCGTATGGAGATTCACCTATGGCAATGAATTATAATGATGAATTGTTTATTGTTGCGAGTGATTGGGTTTCCTATGGCTCTCCACAACCTACATATGGGAAAGAATTATGGAAAATAGGTAAAGGAGTAGCAGGTGTAGATGAATTATCTGACAAAATAAATACGTTGGATGTTTTCCCTAATCCAATTAATAATCAATCAATTATTAAATCTAGTGTTTATCTAGATAACGCAACTTTAAGTGTATATAACACCTACGGACAATTAGTAACATTGTATGAAAATTTAATTGGAAATGAATTTACGATTCACAAAAAGGACACTCTAATAGGAGTTTATTTTTTAAAATTAAAAGAGGGAAATAAACAAGTTGGAGATACAAAAATGATTGTATTTCAATAAAATCTTGAAATTAATTTTCTTAAAAAATGAAAAAAACACTATTCTTAAGTTTTTCTTTGTTGTTACTTGCGTGTACCAAAGAGATCGATAGTTCCAAAACATCAACAACTCCAACTGTACCTGGAGGAACAACAGGAGACACAACCAAAACAGGAGGGGGAGTTGTAACAACAGCTTCTATCACTTCATTAGATTGTGGAAACGCACAAGTTAGTGGTAAACTTCAGAAGGGAGTGAGTACAAGCGCTGTAAGTTTAATGGTGTCATACTTAGGTGGAAACGGAAAAACGTATAATTCTCAAACTATTTCATCTGCTGGAGTAACTGGGTTGACGGCAACATTGCAGGCAGGCACATTAGAAAATGGTAATGGAACACTGGCTTATACAATTTCGGGTACACCAACAACAGCTGGAACGGCCAGTTTTGGGATAAGTCTGGGAGGTAAAAGTTGTTCAATTATTTTAACAGTAGAGGATGTTGTTCAATTAATTGGAAAACCTAGTTCAAACATCACAGACGTTGATGGGAACTCATACAAAACGGTAACCATTGGAA
>CANCJF010000234.1 GCA_947378245.1 Bacteroidota bacterium | reverse complement strand
TCATAAAAAGATACTTTCATATCTCCTTTTACTGTTTTTATTATTGCTTCCATAGTATTATTTTGAATCACAAAGTTACGTTTTTTAATTTTCTGTACATTTGTTCTATGCAAAAACATACCATTCATCGAGCAAAAACAGGTCAATTTTCCGCCTTGGCAACGACTTTAACTTATGATCAGGAGTCTCTTTCTGAATTGATTAATGCTCCTTTTTCGCTTGAAAACATAGGTGTACAAATGCAGAACAAACTGGAGAATTATTCAGATGAAACACGTTCTACTTTGGTGTATGAACTTAAGAAACAATTTTCTACTATAAGTCCTACCTCTCCAGTTTCAAAAAACATCGAGAAATTAGCTTCAGACAGAACTTTTACAGTAACAACAGGTCATCAATTAAACATTGTTACAGGACCAGCTTATGTTATTTATAAAATTATACACTGTATTCGTCTTGCGGAAGAATTAAAAATGAAATATCCAACTAATGATTTTGTTCCTGTTTTTTGGCTGGCCACCGAAGATCACGACATTGAAGAGGTAAATCATACCACACTGTTTGGTAAAAAAATCACATGGATTGAACAACAAGGAGGAGCTGTAGGTCAGTATTTGACCAACAATTGGAAGGAAATGAAAGCCGAAATAGCTTCTTTTTTTCAACAACATCCAGATAGTGAGATTCATCATTTGCTTGAAAAATATGAAGGTAATACAGTTGCAGAAGCCTCTCAACAATTGTATCACACCCTTTTTGAACGTTTTGGTGTTGTTGTGATCGAACCCAATGTTCGTGGTTTAAAACGGTTGTTTTCAGAAACAATGAAACGTGAAGTTCGTGAATCTTTTGTGGAACAAAGTGTATTGGCGACAAATAAAAAAATTGAAGCCTTAGGGTTTTCTCCACAAGCGTTCGCACGTCCAATAAATTTATTTGAATTAAGTACAGGTAAAAGAGAGCGCTTATTAGAGGTTAATAATGAATCTGTACTAAAAGCAATCCACGACACACCCGAACAATTTTCCCCAAATGTAATGTTGCGACCAGCATATCAAGAAACTTTATTGCCAAATTTAGTATATGTAGGTGGAGGTGGAGAAATTAGTTATTGGATTCAGCAAAAAGGAATTTTTGATGCGCTTGGTTTGACCTATCCTTTATTGAGTGTTAGGAATTCATTGCAAGTATTGGATATTTCTATCCTGAAAAAAATGGAAAAATTAAACCTTACATGGGAAGACACGTTTAAACCACTACTCGACTTACAACGTAATTATCTACAAGCCAATTCTGGAGATGAATTAGATTTCACTTCCATTGATACTGCTCTTGATAAATTGTCAGAAGCTCTTACGAAGCAAGCAACACTTTTCGATCAAAACATTGAGAAATTTGTAGAAGCAGAACACAGCAAATTGACTAAACAAATAGAAGGAATCAAAGCGAAATTTACGAAACAACGCAAAGGACAATTAGAGGTGGCGATGAAACAAATCGAAGACCTAAAAACAAAGTTATTTCCAAACAATGGATTACAAGAACGTTCGGAAAGTTTCTTTAGTTTTTGCAAAGATGGAAATGTGAGTCAGAAGATTGATTTAGTGAAAAATGCCATGGATCCCTTTGAAAACGATTTGATTGTTTTACTTTTAGATTAAAAAATACGAAATCAACAATTTTTACGTTCTACTGAACTTATGCGCTTTTTACTTACTACTTTTTTAATTCTAATTTCTTGTTGCATTTTCGCTCAGGAACAAGGTGTCGTAGAAGGAGTTTGTATAGAAAAAAGAGGAAAGTTATTAGATCATGTGAAAGTAAGTTGGAATCAAATATTCACTTATTCTGATTCACTTGGGCATTTTCAAATTACTGTACCAGCCAACCAAGAAATCACATTAGTATTTATGTATGATTCATTGGTAATCACAGAAAAAGTGACGTTAACAACAAATCAACGTTTTAAATTAGGGAAAGTGAAATTTCCGCTTACTGTGATGAATTCTGTTCAATTAAAAACAGATAAAGGCGACAATAATATATTCAAATTACCGAGTCTAGATTTACAAAAAATTGCCTCGACCTCGGTTGAGCGTACGCTTATCTATTCCACTGCAGCTAGTTCAAACAATGAGTTAACTTCTAACTACAATGTACGTGGAGGAAGTTACGACGAGAACTTAGTATATGTCAATGGATTTTTAATCAATCGACCTTTTTTAACTCGTTCGGGTCAACAAGAAGGTCTAAGTTTTTTATATTCTTCATTAGTGAAAGACATTCGTTTTAGTGGAGGAGGTTTTGATGCTAAATATGGAGATAAGTTGAGCTCTGTGTTGGATATTACCTATATTACTCCTGATTCTACCAATTCATCCATCATGATGTCTTTGTTGGGAGTGGAGTCACATATAGCACAAAAAGTGAATGCTAAATTTAATTACTTAGTAGGTGCTCGTTATCGTGCTAATGGATATTTATTAAATGCTTTACCTACACAAGGTTCGTATAATCCAGTTTTTTACGATGGACAATTTTTATTGAATTATGCTATTACACCAAAATTGACTTGGAGTACCTTAGGACATTTTTCTTCCAATAATTACCGTTTTGCACCGACTACACAAGAAACAGATTTTGGAACAGTCAATGAAGCTTATCGTTTGAAAATATATTTTGACGGACAAGAGCAAACCAAGTTTGAAACCATGACTGGAGGAACGGCATTGAAGTATAAACCCAACGATAAAACAAATTTAGATTTCTATGCCAGTGTGTTTCATACCAATGAGAAAGAATACTTTGATGTTCAAGGTCAGTATTATATCAACTTGTTGGAGACCAATCCAGGTAAAAAGAATTTTGGAGATTCCATCGCTTCCATTGGAGTAGGAAGTTATTTAAACCATGCGCGCAATAATTTACAAGCAACTATTTTGAATGTATATCACAACGGTTCGCATCAATTGACGGATAAACAACGATTATTATGGGGGATCAATTACCAACATGATATTTTCAATGATGTATTAAGTGAATGGAAAAACGTAGATTCAGCTGGATATACTATTAGCAAGGTTCAAGGACCTGATTTAGCATTAAATTATGCTATTAAAAGTAAATTAGCTTTAACAACCCAACGTGTTAGTGGATTTGCACAGCATAGTTTTGAGTGGGGAAAGACTAGTGTGAATTTTCCT
>CANCJF010000233.1 GCA_947378245.1 Bacteroidota bacterium | reverse complement strand
AATTAATACCCAACGACTTTCCAATAACAGATGGTTAACCAAGATCAAATTAAAGAATTACAACAACGTATCAACGCGATTTCTATTTACCTTAAAATTCCAGAAAAAAAGGTAGAACTTCAAGAGGCAGAGTTGAAATCACAAGATCCTACTTTTTGGGATAATCCGAAAAAAGCGGAGGTAGCAATGAAAAACATTCGTTCGCTTAAATTTTGGATATCTACCTATGAAGAACTTTCGAATGCGGCGGATGATTTAGAAGTATTACTTGACTTTTTTAAAGAAGGAGAAGCAACAGAAGCGGAATTAGATGCTTCTCATACAGACCTGAAAACTAAGGTCGAAGAGTTGGAATTGAAAAACATGCTTTCCGGCGAAGAAGATCAGTTGAGTGCTGTACTTCAAATCACATCTGGAGCTGGTGGAACAGAGAGTTGCGATTGGGCCTCTATGTTAATGCGTATGTACATGATGTGGGGCCAAAAGAATGGGTATAAATTAAAAGAATTAAACTATCAAGAAGGAGATGTTGCAGGGATTAAGACTGTGACCATCGAATTTGAGGGTGATTTTGCTTTTGGCTATTTGAAAGGCGAAAATGGCGTTCACCGTTTGGTACGTATTTCTCCGTTTGACTCGAATGCCAAACGTCATACTTCTTTTGCATCCGTATACGTTTATCCTTTGGTAGATGATACGATTGAAATCTATATTAATCCTGCAGACATCAGTTTTGAAACCATGCGTGCAAGTGGTGCTGGAGGACAAAATGTAAATAAAGTAGAGACAGCTGTACGTTTACGTCACGCTCCATCTGGAATTATCATTGAAAACTCCGAGTCGCGCTCTCAGTTAGCGAATAAAGAAAAAGCAATGCAATTGTTACGTTCTCAATTATATGAGTTAGAATTACGTGCTCGTATGGAAAAACGAAACGAGATTGAAGCGAACAAAAAGAAAATCGAGTGGGGATCTCAAATTCGTAACTACGTAATGCATCCGTACAAATTAGTAAAAGACGTTCGTACAGGTTATGAATCCGGAAATGTGGAAGCGATTATGGATGGTGAGATTAATGAATTCTTGAAGTCCTATTTAATGACGTATGGGAATTAATAGGTGTTATCTAATAATTGCTCTAATACACATACATAATAAAAAGGAACATTAAATAAAGTATATTTTTTTCCTTTTGGGGTTTGAACTTCTTCCTTTGAAAATGGTTTCGACCAAACACGAATAGCCGTAGTATGAGAACATTCATCCATGAAGAGATGGAGTGATTTTAACTTACCAATAACTCCTGATTTAACTTCAATAGGAATAATTTTTCCTTTGTACGGGAATACAAAATCAACTTCTGCTTGTGAACCTTCTTTGCTTCTTCTCCAAAAATAGCGTTTTTCAGAAACATGAAAATTTAGTGCAATTAGTTCTTGAGCAACTACTTGTTCCGCAACTTTTCCTCTCCAAGCATCTTGAATGTCTTTAGCTAAAAACACTTCTTCTTGAAGCCTCGCAGAAAAATTTACCAACCCTACATCTAGTAAAATTAGTTTAGGCTTCTTTCTGAAATCTTGGTTTAGAGGAAACATCGATTCTACTACGGGATAAGACAATTCAAGTAATAATGCTTTTTCCAAGGTCTTAAATGCGGTACTCATTTCACGAGATTTGAAGCGACTTGCACCAAAATTTTCAAAACTTATTTGGTCACCAGCATATCCCCAGGCAGTATCAATGATATGACGTATCACTTTTGCATTCGTGTCAGAGCTTGCATATTTTTCTATGTCATCTTTATAAGATTCTAGTAAAGACTCGAAAATATCTCTCAAACGTATGATGTCTTTGTATTTACCATAATTTGAAACTACAGCAGGCATACCACCGATTAATGCGAATGAGTTAAAATGCTGTAACATTCTGTCGTGGACTAATTCAGCATTTATATTTTCTATTAATTGGTAGTCAAACACTTCTCCTACCCCTTCTAAATATTCTAAAAAAGAAAGCGGATGTAATACACGGTACTCTACTCGACCAACAGGAAATGATATTTTTTCAGTTTCCATCATTGTTTCTAAGAGTGAACCTGCTGCGATTACGTGTATAGTTGGAACTTCTTCATAGAAATAGCGCAACATAGCAATTGCTTTTGCTGAAAATTGAATTTCGTCTATAAATAGTAACGTTGTCCCATCTGTTTGTTGTTGTTTACAGTGAAAGTGGATCGCGTTAACTAATTGATGAATTTCTGTATTTGCCTCAAAAAGATTTTTATCTGCTATTACTTCCAAATTAAGTTTTAGAAATACATCAAATTGTGTCGAAAAATCTTGGATTATGGTTGTTTTACCAACTTGACGGGCACCACGCAATATGAGTGGTTTTCGATCTTCCTTGTTTTTCCAACTAATTAATTCCGTAACTATCTTTCTATTGATCATTTAACTCTCTCTTAAGCACATGTAAATATAACTATTTGTAACAGAAAGACGGTAAAATATTGAAATATTTGTAACAGAAAAATGGTAAAATCTAACCATTCTTGTAACAAAAAGATGGTAAAATGAAAATTGACTATCTAAATCTTATATTTTTTCGGAAGAATTTTAAGAGTTTCATGTATATGTGAAAGTTTGTGAAAAAATCAGAATATTTTTATCTATAAGTGAATTTTTGGTATAAAGAGGAATTAGTTAATGTATAGATATGAAATTGAATCTTTGATTTTAATAGTCTATTAAATACATCTCAGAATTGAAACTATTCATCTGATACACAACGAATTGAATAACTTAAGGCATTATATGCCTTTTCACTTTTCCAATTACCCCAGAAGTCGATTGAAAATAAATTCATCCAAATACCATATTGACCTAATGCAGTACTTCCAGATTTATTCACATCTAAATAAAAACCAAAAAAACCTGCCGTTCCTCCCGGTAATGCTTTCCAACCAAATTCATCTGTACCTTCATGATAACTTGTAATATTTGTATCTATATTGTATTTCCAATGAGTCATTCCTTTTTCTTTTAATTTATCAGTTCCATAATAATCTAAGGTATAAATTGAAGAATCATATTTTTCATTTATCATTCTTAATATAGAATTTCTATCCACCCTAGTTGGTAAATGCCAACCAGTAGGGCATATTTTATTTGAATCTATTTTAATGGAGTATAATTTACCATAATCTTTATTATACATTTC
>CANCJF010000232.1 GCA_947378245.1 Bacteroidota bacterium | reverse complement strand
TTTCAAATTTAATGAATGTTTACCACCTAGATGTTCGATTTTAGAAACTTTATTTAATTCAATAAATACGGATACATTAGGATGAATGTTGGAATTTTAACTTTTAATTTTTTATTCGTAATCATATTTTCAAACATATAATTCCCTTCCATTTTACCTAGTGTACTTTGAAGATCACAAGAACTTGTATAAGTATACGAATCCCCAGGTTCAATGGTAGGCTGTTCACCTACAACTCCATCACCTTTAACAATACGAGGAAAATCCAATGTATCAAAAATATACCATTCTCTTTCCCATAATTTCATCGGATAGTTACTTTCATTCGTGATTTTAATTGTATAATTATAAATATATCGATTCTCTTTTATAGTAGAAAATCGGGCATTGAAAATTACTTTAACACTAACCTTAACCCCATTTGTAATTTCTATAGACATTCCTTATTAATTTAATTGTTAAACTATATTTCTATATTAATATCGTTCCCGCACCTAAAATGTCCCTTAGGACATTCCTTATGTCCATGAATTCCACATGGTCTACACGCTAATTTTTCTACCTCCAATACTTTTACATCATCACTTAAAGGACCAAACCCAAAGTCTGTAATTGTTGAACAAAAAAAAGCTGTCACTCGTGCATTCATTGCTGAACAAATATGTAATGGACCTGAATCATTTACAAAATTTCGCTTTGCAGACTTTATGAGAGCAGCCGACTGTAAAAAACTCAATTTACCAGCTAAGTTTTCAATGTTTGTTGCGTTCGATTTTTGAAGTATGGCTTGACAAAGATCAAAATCTCCTGGTCCACCTAATAAATAAATTTTACCTTTATTATTTATTAATTCTATCAACTCAATCCACTTTTCAATCGGAAGCATTTTGGTAAACCATACGGATGAGGGGGCCAGACAAAAATAGTCTCCATGTATGAATGAATTCACATACTGAAAATCATCATCTGAAGGAAATAAGCTTGGTCTAACCATGGAACTAGCGCCAAATCTTTTTATAGTACTTAAATTCCGTACAATTTCATGTTTACCTTGAGTTAAAGAATGATCTAATTTATGTGTGTAAAAAAATGAGAGTGGGTTTGAATTAAAACCTGTTGTTTTTTTTGCACCACCCAACAGAGTCAATATTCCAGAGCTCAAATAGCGATGTAAATTTATTATCTCATCATAATGATTTGATCTAAATAACTGAATTAATCTTTTAAATTCAACATATTTTCCTTTCTTCTTATCTAAAATAAAAACTTCGTTGATCCATGGATTATTAGCAAGTAAACTTTCATTTCCTTTACGCAACAAAAAATCAATCTGACAATCTGGAAAAATTCGTTTGAACTCACTTATAACAGGTGTTGCCAAAATCACATCTCCGATAAATGCAGTCTGAATAATTAAAATTTTTTTCATTTATTGTAAGCTAAAAAGGGCCACACGAATGCAACCCTCTATAAATCATTGTTGATTATTGATTTCACTTTTAAAATTCATACCCACCTTTTTCAAGGATATGGTTTGCTACCATTTGTCTCGCTTCTTTCGCGTTAAAAGGTTCTGTTTTTGTAAATCTTCTTACCCCCATTAATGTCATTCTTAACTCATCGCCTTCCATAAAAGAGTTCAATGCGTCTTTCGCTGATTTAGCAATTGTATCTGCAGCATCATAAAAATAAGTTTTAACAATTGCTAATTGAACAGCAGCTGCATTTTCTCCTTTCGATTGAATGATTTTATCTGCACGTAGAAGTGCTGATTCAGCTTGATAAGTAACAATTAACATATCAGCAATATTCATCAATATTTCTTGTTCTTTACCTAACGAGGTAGCTAATTTTTGTACAGCTGCACCTGCCACTAACAAAATTGTTTTTTTCAATCCTTCTAGAAGCGAATATTGTGACGATAATACTGTTTCTTCTTTTTCTTCAAAATCAGGAATACTCATTAATTCACTAGCAACCCTTGTAGCAGCACCTAACAAATCTATCTCTCCTTTTAATCCTTTTTTCAAAATCATATCTACAGACAACATACGATTAATCTCATTCGTACCTTCAAAAATTCGATTGATACGTGAATCTCTATATGATCGTTCAACTGTTGATTCAGAAGAATATCCCATTCCACCATATACTTGAACAGCTTCGTCAGCTACAAAGTCTAAACACTCAGAAGCTGCAACTTTCAAAATAGCGCATTCTGCAGCAAATTCCTCGATTCCTTTCAAAGTTGCCTGACCTTTACTCATTCCACCTTCTATCAAATGATTGATTGCATCTTCGATATTTTGACCCGCTCTATAAGTTGCTGACTCAAGAACGAATGTTCTTATTGCTTGTTCAGCGACTTTATGTTTAATCGCACCATATTTTGCTAAAGCTCTTCCAAATTGTTCTCGTGTATTTGCATAGGAAACAGTGTCTGCAATCGTTTCTTTAGACCCTCCTAATACACCTGCTGCTAACTTAATACGACCAATATTCAAAATATTTATAGCTATTTTAAATCCGTTTTCACGTGTAGAAAGCATGTTTTCTACTGGAACCTTAACATTGTTAAAGAAAATTTGACGTGTAGAAGAACCTTTAATACCCATTTTCTTTTCTTCTGGATTTAAAGAGACACCTTCACTCTTCGCTTCCACTAAAAATGCAGTAAGGTTAGTATCATTGTCTATTTTAGCAAAAACAGTAAATAAATCTGCAAAACCACCATTAGTGATCCACATTTTTTGACCATTCAGAATATAATGTTTTCCATCTTCTGATAAAACTGCTTTTGTTTTTCCTGAATTTGCATCAGAACCTGCAGAGGGTTCGGTTAAACAATATGCTGCTTTCCATTCTCCAGTTGCTAATAAAGGAGAATATTTAGCTTTTTGTTCTTGTGTCCCATAGTACAATAAAGGCAATGAACCAATCCCAGTATGAGCACCGTAAGCAACTGAAAAAGAATGTCCTTTTCCTAAATATTCTGTAGCTAATAATGAAGTCTTAAAATCTACCCCCATACCTCCGAATTCTTCTGGTACAGACAATCCTAACAATCCCAATTCACCAGCTTTATCCAACAAACTTTGCATCAAACCAGGTTCCATTGCATCAATTTTATCCAAAATTGGTGTAACTTCTTGAGAAATAAAATCATTACACATTTCTGCAATCATCAACTGTTCTTCACCCCATTCTTCAGGAGTAAATAT
>CANCJF010000231.1 GCA_947378245.1 Bacteroidota bacterium | reverse complement strand
TGTTGTAAGTTCCCTGAAATAAGCGCTGGAACGATAGAACGGATTGGATTCATCGAAGCGCCACAAATGGGACCGGCAAATAGCACCTCTAACATCACTGTTGAAGCAATAGCGATACCCGCAAACATTCCTTGTTCCTTGCTACCTTTCGCGACATGTAGTATTACAAACACCAAGATAAATGCTAAAATGACTTCTAAAACAAACGCACTATTATCCGTAACACTTGGCATGGTTTCTCCTAAAGTACCTGCAGTTGGAAACATGATTTTTAACGATAAACTTGCGAGTCCAGCTCCTAGTGTTTGTGCAAGTAAATATGGTAAAATTTGTTTCGCAGGAAATTCTTTTGCTATATAAAAAGCAATGGTCACTATTGGGTTTAAATGCGCCCCAGAAATATCCCCAACGGTATAGATCATTGCAGCTACCGTTAATCCTGTGACAATCGAAATACCCAAATGTCCAATCAACTCTCCACCTGAAAGTTGATTAAAAATAATGGCACCTGTACCACAGAACACTAACACAAAGGTTCCGATGATTTCTGCTAGGTATTTCGATTGATTTTGTTTGGAGAAAATAGATTTCATAGTAGGTTGTTAAATTGATTTATTCTTAGACAGATTAAAATACCTCTTCCTAAACCAAAAAGCTAATTTAACTAAGCCAATCAACGCTGGTACCTCGACAAGTGGTCCGACTACACCTGCAAATGCTTCCCCGCTATTTATCCCAAAAACACCTATTGCAACTGCAATTGCCAGTTCAAAGTTATTTCCAGTAGCAGTAAATGCCAATGCTATTGTTGTACCATAATCTGCCCCTAATCGTTTCGCTAGGAAAAAAGTTATTACAAACATGACAGCAAAATAAATTACAAGCGGTACAGCGATTTTAACGACATCAAACGGAATTTTAACCATCATTTCACCTTTCAAACTAAACATGATAATAATGGTAAATAATAAAGCAAACAAAGTAATCGGTGATATAACAGGTAAGTACTTTTTAGTAAACCATTCTTCTCCTTTTATTTTTATTAAAGCATATCGACTGACAATCCCAGCTATGAAAGGAATACCCAAATAAATAAAAACACTTTCCGCAATTTGACCGATGGTAATCGAGATTCCTAAACCTTTCATCCCAATTAGTTCTGGCATTTTGGTCAAATAAAAATAGGCAAAACTAGAATAGAACAACACCTGAAGAATGCTATTTATCCCTACCAAACCAGCAATGTATTCTCTATTTCCTTCGGCTAACTCATTCCAAACAATGACCATTGCGATACAAGGAGCTATTCCAATTAAGATTAACCCAGTAAAATATGCTGGTGAGTCTTTCATGAAAAGATAGGCCAACAAAAACATAAACATTGGAGCAATAATCCACGTCACAAAAAGCGACATCCCGATTAGCTTGAAATTTTTAAAAATTTGCGGAATTTCCTCATACTTCACTTTAGCAAGAGGAGGATACATCATTAATATTAGCCCTATTGCTAATGGGACATTCGTTGTTCCATTCGATAAACTATCCAACGAACTTGCAATTGGTGTAAAATACCCTAAGCCAACACCGATTAACATGGCCGCAAAAATCCAAATCGTCAAAAATCGATCTGAAAATCCTAAGCGTTTTCTTGTGTTAACTGAACTGTTGTTAGTATCTAGCATGTAGTATCATTTTATTTGTGAAAACACATACAATGTTTCCAACCCAATTTGAAGTGCTCGTTCTTTGTATTTTTCATTCTGAAGATCTGTTCCGTCAAACATCTTTGGGTCATCGTAGGTAGTTCCAATGCGCAGTTCAACCCCAGGAATAAATGGACAATTTTCCTCTGCATCTCCACAAGTCATAATCGCTGCGAAATTAGAAGTTGGATTACTTTCATCATTATACACCTTGGAAAAACATATACTTGATTTTGGTCCTCCAAAACCTACATCATACCTCGAATTGTCAGCGATATCCATTTTAGTAATCTCAAAACCTAAATCTCTCAATGCTTGAATCGCATTTGGATTAAAAGCAGTAGCTTCCGTTCCTCCTGAAAAAGTAGAAACGTTTTCTATTTTATAATACGACGATGCAACAGCTGACCAAATTTGCCCAAAGTGACTGCGACGCGAATTATGTGTACAAACATAGATTAATTGTATCGGTAAATTCGCGTCTTTTTTTTGTTGAATGTAAGCTGCTATTTTCTCTAACAAGACTTTTCGTTCGATCGAGATACTTTCAAATTGTTGTGAAAGTTGATCGCAAAGATGTTTAATTTTTGTATTCATATTTTTTTTAGATTAAAGACGAAAAGACAAAAGAATAAAGACTAAAAGAACTAGGGAAAATCTTCAACAAGTCTTTGAGCGAAGCGGTCTTTTGTCTCCAAGTCTTTTTTCTATTTAACAACATCCTCCTCCAGGAGTACACGTAGTTGCAGCTTTATTGATATCTGCTAAATTTACTTTTAATTTTTCTGCTGGAATTCCGCATTTATCTTGCGCTAAACAATTTGTTTGTGTTGCTTCTAACAAGAAATTTACGCCGTCAAAACCTAAGTTGAATTTTCCGATGGTTTCTTGCTGGTATTCCACTTCTACTTCTGCATCTTGTAGGTTCAACACTTTCTCTGATAATTCGATGATGTTTTTCAATTTTTGTGGCGCCAATCGATGGTCAAAATCATTTGCCTCCCACAATTGGAAATTCACCACTTTTTCTTCACGTACTGTCCCGCCACAATCGATGAAGTTTTTTGTGATTACTCCAACTTCTGTTACGTGGAAATGAACAGGAACAAATGTTCCGTTTGGCAATACGAAACGCACTTCTTGAACGTTTTCTAGACTTTTTTTAACTTCTGATAATCTCATTTTTTTTTAGATTAAAGAATAAAGACGAAAAGAAAAAAGATGAAAGACAAAAAGAACAAGGAAAAATCTTCAACAAGTCTTTGAGCAAAGCGGTCTTTTGTCTCCAAGTCTTTTTTCTAATTTAACAACATTTATTTTTCGTTACAGATTCTATGACAATCCCCATGAATTTTGTAATTTGTTTAAATACCTGAGGATTCAAACAATAACAAATCGAATTTCCTTCGATGTTTCCTTGAATAATACCCACTTGTTTCAATTCACGCAAATGCTGAGAGATGGTCGCTTGCGATAAAGGTAACTCATTCACAATATCTCCGCAAATACATTGCTTGTGTTGAATCAAATACTCCACAATAGCAACACGTGCCGGATGACCCAATGCTTTTAACAAATTCGCTAATTCATTTTGGTGATCCGTAAAATGTTCTGATTTTGTAATTCC
>CANCJF010000230.1 GCA_947378245.1 Bacteroidota bacterium | reverse complement strand
TTAGAAAATGAAAAAATCAAACATTATTCTACTGGCTATCGGAGGTTTAGTAGTTATTTTATTTATGATGTACCGTTCAACGTACAACACTGCAATTAGCTTACAGGAAACTGTAGATGAATCTTGGGGGAATGTAGGTGCTACTTACCAACGTCGTGCTGATTTAATTCCACAATTGGTTGCAACTGTTAAAGGTGCTGCAAAAAATGAAGGAGACATTTTAAAATCAGTTACACAAGCGAGAGCAGGAATTGTGAATGCAAAAACTCCAGAAGATATGGAATTGATGGGTAAAAAAATCAATACAGCGATCAATCTTGCGTTTGAAGCTTATCCACAAATACGTTCTACCGAAAACTTTGGTGCATTACAAGCTCAGTTAGAAGGTACTGAAAACAGAATCAACAAGGCGCGTCAAGACTACAACGAAACAATTAAAGCATACAACTCTCACATTCGTGGGTTCTTTAACAGTATGTTTTTAAATGCTGCGACCTTCCCTAAGAAAACTCCTTTTGCAGCGGCAGCAGGAACAGAAGTTGCTCCAACAGTAGATTTCTCAAAATAATTTCAAATACTTCATCAAGGCGGTTAACTACCGCCTTTTTTTTATCTCACAATGGCAGTAAAAGATTTTTTTACAGAAACCCAACAAAAGGCAATCGGCGAATCAATCGCTCGTGCTGAATTAAACACTTCGGGTGAAATTCGCGTACACATAGAAGAAAAGTGTAAAACAGAACCTGTTCAAAGGGCTGTAAAAGTATTTGAACAATTAGCAATGCATAAAACCGAACACCGAAATGGAGTTTTGTTTTATTTAGCTGTGAAAGACAAAAAATTCGCTGTGATTGGCGACCAAGGCATTAACGATTTAGTGGATGAGCATTTTTGGGACGATGTAAAAACAGAAATGTTACGTCAATTTCAACTAGGATTATTTGCGGAAGGATTGAGTAAGGGAATTGAAATGGCTGGAGAAAAATTAAAAATTCATTTTCCATATCAGGCCGACGATGTGAATGAGCTATCCAACGAGATCTCTTTCGGAGAATAATTTTTGTTTTTGGAATACTCTTCTTCGTTCGACTGCAAAAAATAGCTTCTCATTTACTTCTGTAAACTCGAATCTATTTTTTTTGTCTGCCTTGAATATTCCTCCAAAAACAAAAAAATAGATCTATAATTTTAATTTATAATTTTCACTCATGTTAAAACACTTTTTCCTTTGCCTCTTTTTATTGTTTTCGTTAACTGTTTTTAGTCAGAATGGTATTCCTGATGCTCCAAATCCTCCTAGATTAGTCAATAATTTCTCTAAGGAATTTCCTGATTTTCTAAGTGCCGATGAGCAACAATTATTAGAAAACAAATTGACTGCTTTTGCAGAATCTACTTCTAATCAAATAGTGATTGTCATTGTAGACGATTTGTCAGGATATGAACCCGCAGAATTTGCTTATGAACTAGGAGATAAATGGGGAGTTGGTCATGAAAAAGAAGATAATGGAATTGTTATTTTGATCAAACCTACTGGCGGGCCAGGAGAAAGAAAGTTTTTTATTGCTACAGGAAAAGGTTTAGAAGGTGCTATTCCCGATTATACTTGTCGACAAATAGAAGAAGATGAATTAATACCTTATTTAAAATCTGGAGAATTTTACAAAGCACTAGACAACACTACGGATGTCTTAATGAAATTTGCTAAAGGGGAATATAACTCTGCAAAATATGCCAAAAAGAATGGTAGAGGATCAAAATCTACTGCAATTATCGTTTTATTAATAATCGCATTATTCGTATTCTTACTTTCCAAAAAAGGTGGTCGTGGTGGTCGTGGTGGTATGACCATGGGACCTGGAGGATTCTTCTTTATGGGTAGTGGATTCGGTAGCGGAGGTGGATTTGGTGGTGGAAGTTCCGGAGGTGGATTTGGAGGTTTCGGCGGAGGCGGATTCGGCGGAGGTGGATCTGGAGGGAGTTGGTAAAACATATAGAGCGGCAATGAATTACCGCTCTATATGTTTTACCAACTAGACGCCCTGTAGGGCTTCTGTACTGCTGGGATATGATACGTTATGTATTTCTTAAATATCCGCAAAGTAATGCGGATTTATTTAGCCTTTACATTGCCTTCGATTTCTGTTACGATTTTTGCAACAGCAGGACATATTTCTACATTTTTTGTTGTTAGATCAAGGATTTGGTACATGTTTTTACGATCCGTGTGTGGGTATTCGCGACAAGCGAGCGGTCGCACATCGTAGATGGAACACTTATTATCCTTTCCTAAAAAATAACATGGCGAAGATTTTAGTACAAAATCATCGTCTTCATCCAAACGAAGGAATTCATCTTCAAATTTTCCGGATTTCATTCCCATACTTTTGGAAATACGGTCTATGTCAACCTTACGGAATATAGGACTCGTAGTTTTACAACAATTGGCGCAAGACAAACAATCTATCCCTTTGAACGTTTTTGTATGTGCTGTATGAAATTGCGTGTCTAATAAACGATTATTCGTTTTCTTAAGACTTACAATTTTCTTTTTTAAGGCCGGAAGATTTGCTTTTGCTTCGTCTAAAATTTCTTGGTACTTCATTATTTCTTCAGTAAAGTTGCGAAGTCTTTAGCAAAATACGTCAAGATTCCATCTGCACCTGCACGGCGAATACTCAATAACATTTCAGACATCGTAGCTTCGTAATTCAACCAACCATTTTGCGATGCAGCATACACCATGGCACATTCCCCACTCACATTATAAGCAGTAATTGGAACAGAGAATTTTTCTTTCAAAGAAGCAATTACGTCCAAATAACAAAGTGCTGGTTTTACCATCAACATATCTGCACCTTCTTGGATATCCAATTCCGCTTCAATTAAAGCTTCGCGGCGGTTCGCAGGGTTCATTTGATACGTTTTTTTATCTCCAGCTTTTGGCGCAGAATCTAATGCATCACGGAATGGTCCGTAGAAAGCACTTGCATATTTCACAGAATACGACATAATACTCACATCCGTAAAGTTCGCTTGATCTAACGCCTCACGTATATACCCTACTCGTCCATCCATCATATCCGAAGGTCCGAGTATATCAATCCCTGCTTGTGCTTGTGCTATAGACATTTTCGCTAGGATAGGAAGCGTTTCATCGTTGATGATTTTACCATCGCGCACTAAACCATCGTGACCATCCGAAGAATAAGGGTCCATCGCCACATCACTCATCAATACGATTTCAGGAAAACGATCTTTCAAGGTACGAATTACATCTAAGTAGAAATTATCTGAAGCATAACTGTGGGAAGCGATTGCATCTTTCAAACGTTCTTCAATCGCTGGGAAAAGCACATAGGTATTAATTCCTAATTCCAAACATTTCTCCACCTCAGGAAGTAACATATCGATACTCCAACGGAAATTATT
>CANCJF010000229.1 GCA_947378245.1 Bacteroidota bacterium | reverse complement strand
TCGTTGTTACTTCCGGAAACGATGCAAACTACATTCTTCCCTTTAATCTCTTCTTTGAAAAAATCCAAGGCAGAAATTGTCAACGCTCCTGCTGGTTCTACCACCATTGCTTCTTCGTTGTACAAACTTAAAATGGTACTACATACTTTTCCTTCCGGAATGGTTATTACTTGATTTAAGGCATCCTTACAGATGTCAAAATTTAAATCGCCTACGCGTTTAACCGCAGCTCCATCTACAAATTTGTCGATGTGACCTAAGGTCGTAACTTTTCCATTTTCTATAGATGTTTTCATCGAGGGTGCTCCTTCTGGTTCCACACCGATAATAATAGTGTTAGGGCTTAATTCTTTAAATACCGTACAAACTCCGGCAGCTAAACCACCACCACCAATTGGGACGAATAAATAATCGATAGGTTCTTCCGCATCTGCTAGTACCTCTAATGCTACTGTTCCTTGACCGGCGATAACCATCGGATCATCGAATGGGTGAATAAACGTTAAATTATTTGCCTTACCGTAAGTTACTGCTTCTTGGTATGCATCGTCAAAGGTATCTCCAGCTAAAACTATCTTAACTTTTGATTTACCAAACAATTCTACTTGTTTGATTTTTTGTTTCGGTGTGGTAGAAGGCATGTAGATTGTACCTTGAATTCCCAACACCATGCAAGAATACGCCACTCCTTGCGCATGATTTCCCGCACTCGCACATACAATTCCGTTCTGTTTTTGTTCTTCCGTAAGATTACACATTTTGTTATACGCACCACGTAATTTGTAGGAACGTACCAATTGTAAGTCTTCTCTTTTTAACAAAATTTTCGCAGCAAATCGATCTGAAAGGTTTAAACTTTTCATCAAAGGAGTTTTGTAAGCTACTCCTTCTAATTTACTTTTTGCTTCTTGAACGTGTTGTAGTGTTATCATAGTGTTGTAGTTCATGTTTCCCCCTTTGAAGGGGGACTAAGGGGGATGATAACGAAATGTCCTCCCCCTCGATCCCCCTCCAAAGGGGGAAGAATTAAATCTCGGCAGTTTCTAAATTACCAGTTGTAACTGTATTTATCACCTTCATGTCTGTCATTGCAGCACGTAATACATCTCCAACTTTTTCAATTGTGTGAGAACGTAATACATTATTTACAACGATGATTTCTTTATTATCCACTCCATTGTCTTTTCCATCATTGAAGTTTTTACCAATTACATCGGTATCGATTTTTGCCATGAAATCAGCTAATAACGGTTTACAAGCATGGTCGAATAAATAACATCCGTATTCAGCTGTATCCGAAATTACGCGGTTCATTTCAAACAATTTTTTACGCGCAATCGTGTTCGCGATTAGTGGTGCTTCGTGTAACGATTCGTAGTAAGCAGACTCTTCTTTGATTCCAGTTTCTACCATTACTTCAAATGCTAATTCAACACCAGCTCTTACCAATGCAACCATTAATAAACCATTGTCGAAGAATTCTTGTTCTGTAATTTTTGCAGTCGCTTCTGATTTCTCAAACGCTGTGTTTCCAGTTTCAGCTCTCCACGTCAATAAGTCTTTATCGTTGTTCGCCCAATCCTCCATCATAGTTTTAGAAAAATGACCGCTCATGATATCGTCTTGGTGTTTTTCAAACAACGGACGCATGATTATTTTCAATTCGTTAGAAAGTTCAAACGCTTTGATTTTTGCTGGGTTCGATAAACGATCCATCATCGCAGTGATACCCCCTTGTTTCAAAGCTTCTGTAATTACTTCCCAACCGTATTGAATTAAGGTTGAAGCATAACCGCTTTCAATTCCTTTTTCAATCATTTTGTCAAAACAAAGGATAGATCCTGTTTGTAACACCCCACACAAAATAGTTTGTTCTCCCATTAAATCCGATTTTACCTCAGCAACAAAAGATGATTTTAATACACCCGCTTTGTGTCCACCTGTACCAGCAGCATACGCTTTTGCTAAGGTCCATCCTTTTCCTTCTGGATCATTTTCTGGGTGAACAGCAATCAATGTTGGTACACCAAAACCTCTTTTGTATTCCTCACGTACTTCCGTACCAGGACATTTTGGAGCAACCATGATTACGGTGATGTCTTTACGAACTTGCATTCCTTCTTCCACGATGTTGAACCCATGTGAATACGATAAGGTAGCACCTTGTTTCATCAATGGCATAATTGCAGAAACGACACTTGTATGTTGTTTGTCTGGCGTAAGGTTGATTACTAAATCAGCCGTTGGAATTAATTCTTCGTACGTTCCAACTTCAAAACCATTGTCCGTAGCGTTTTTCCAAGAAGCACGTTTTGTTTCGATAGCATCTTTACGTAAGGTATATTTCACGTCCAGCCCTGAATCTCTCAAGTTTAATCCTTGGTTTAATCCTTGTGCACCGCAACCAACGATGATAATTTTTTTACCGATTAAGGCATTCACACCATCCGCAAATTGGTTGATGTCCATAAATTCACAAACCCCTAATTGGTTTAATTGTTCTCTTAATGATAAAGAGTTAAAATAATTTGCCATGCTATTTATTAAAAAATGATTTTTTCGTTATTCATATCTTCTATGTGTTCTTCCAATGTTTTCATTGGCTTAGAAATTGCTACACGTCCGGAACGTACAAATTCCAACAACCCAAATGGTTTCAACTCGGTAAACAATTCTTTGATCTCATCAGGGTAACCTGTTTTTTCCAAAATCGTAAATTCAGATTCGATCGTCAAGATACGCGCATGGTGAGCACGTACAATACGTTCTGCATCACCACCACTCGCTAAAGCAATGGTTGGTAATTTGTACAACGCAATTTCTTGGTAAACAACCTCCTCATCAGAATGATAAAAAGCCTTCACCACATCGATTTGTTTTTCAATTTGAGAAACTACTTTACGTACCGTTTCTTTCGGTTCATTCACCACAATCGTATAACGGTGGATTCCTTCGATTTCAGATTCGGAAGCAGTAATACTCTCGATGTTAATATTTCTACGTGTGAAAATGATCGTGATACGATTCAACATCCCCACGCTATTTTCTGTAAATACGGATATATTGTATGTATTGTTTTCCATCTTTTCTTAGTTTAAACGAATTTCAGATACAGAAGCACCTGTTGCTACCATTGGGAATACATTTTCTTCTTGCTCAACAACAACTTCCAATAAATACGCTGCTGGACTTGCTATCATTGTATCTAAGGCTTCACTTAATTCGGTACGTTGGTCAATTTTTTTCGCTTCGATGTCGTATCCTTTCGCGATTTGCGTAAAGTTAGGATTCACGATATCTGTAAAAGAATAACGTTTTTCGAAGAATAATTCTTGCCATTGACGCACCATTCCAAGGAAGTTGTTATTCAAAATCAATATTTTAACATCAATCTTAAATTGTAAAATGGTTCCTAATTCTTGAATTGTCATTTGGAAACCTCCATCTCCAATAATTGC
>CANCJF010000228.1 GCA_947378245.1 Bacteroidota bacterium | reverse complement strand
TGATAATTTAAACATCAAATCTGAGATGTTTAAATATTGTGTAACTCATATTACTTCAAATTATGAAAAGTCCAATATCATGGGAATGGATAAAGTCTTTGTGAAAATGGGGCAGCGTTATTATTGTGTGAAAAACTACCAAGGAAAATTACAAGGTTCTACAAATATTACGTGGATGGATTCTGCAAAATTGGCAGATTTATGTAAGAAAGTGGATATCAATAAGAATTTAGTTCAAGGTGAAATTCCACCAAATCTATCATTAGTTGATTCTACAGACACACGATGGAGAGATTTCTATAGTTTGAAATCAGAATATACTATTTTATATTTTTGGGATCCAGAATGTGGGCATTGTAAAAAAACGACACCAAAATTAGGTGAATTATATTCTAAAAAATTAAAAGGTAGAAATGTAGAGGTGTTTGCTGTTGGTAAAGCAGTTGGAGAGGATTATGCGAAATGGAAAAAATTTATTAGAGAGAATAATTTAACATTTATCAATGTAGCGTTGACGGATAAGCTTTACAAAGCAGCTTTAGAAGATGCAAGACAATTTGTGCCAAAGTATACGTCTGTAGAAGCTTTAAATTATCAAGAAACTTATGATATTTATTCTACTCCAAAAATATTTGTGTTGGACAAAGACAAAAAAATCATTGCAAAAGGTTTATCAATCTCTCAATTAGAAGATATGTTAGATCACTATCAAGGTAAAAAAGACACACCGAAACTATTTCCTCCTGATCCCGAAGATGAGGAACCTTCAAAAGAATCAACACACTAAAAAATAGAGGCTGTTTCATTACTATGAAACAGCCTTTTTTAAATCGTTCAATGAGAAGTTACGGTAATAATTTTTGGATTATTTGCATTTCGATGCTGTTATTTATGATTAGTTTCAACTTGATCATGCCTGAGTTGAACGGTATTTTAACAGCGTTGGGAGGCGCAAAGTGGAAAGGATTAATTATTACTGTCTTTACTATTTCTGCAGCAATTTCACGGCCTTTTTCAGGAAAGCTTTCAGATTATATTGGAAGAAAAAAGGTCATGTTTTTTGGATTAGTATTGTGCATCTTAGTCAATTTAGCTTATCCTTATACACATTCTGTATTATTGTTTTTAATTGTACGATTTATACATGGTTTTACGGTTGGCTTTACCCCAACTGGAGCTACAGCTATGATCACAGATTTACTACCAATTAACAAAAGAGGAGTAGGGATGGGGATTTGGGGGACGTTTATTTCTTTAGGGATAGGAATTGGGCAAGTGTTAGGTACTCCAATAGCCGCACGTTTAGGTGTTGAAAGTTTATTTTATATCTCGTTAGGTTTAAATTTAGTATCAATTCTAATGATGCAATTTTCGGTTGAAACATTGAATAATCCTAAATCCATGCATCGCTCATTTTTAAAGATTCGAAAAAATGATGTCTTTGAGCCTAGTGTTTTGCCTTCTGCTTTTGTGATGTTTTTAACTTCATCTTGTTCAGGTTGTGTTTTTGTATTGACTCCAGATATTTCAACCTATTTAGGTATTGAAAATAAAGGTTGGTTTTTCTTTTTTTATGTCGTGGTAACAATATTAGTACGTTTATTCACCGGACGTTTATCCGATAAGATTGGTCGTGTAAAATCGTTAATAATTGGTGTGTCTCTCTTGTTTGTAAGTATGATTTTATTAGTTAATGCAACAAACATTGTTTCGTATACACTCGCCTCCATCGTATTTGGATTAGCAACAGGTATAAATAGCCCTACATTATTTGCTTGGACAGCAGATTTGTCTCACCAAGAACGAAAAGGAGTAGGTGCAGGTACCATGTTTATTGCGTTGGAATTTGGAATTATGTTTGGTTCAATTTGCACCTTATTTACTTATAATAACACATATTCTTCTGCTAGCCATTCGTTTATTATAGGTATTGTCACCTCATTTTTCGCGTTACTATATTTAGGTTATAACAATTATAAATCAGCAAAAAGCGTCCGTTAATGCATGGTCCATTTTAGATTTTAAGATTGCATCATTTTCTCTATTAGTCAAATTTAAAGTGTTTTGACAAGGAATAAAATCATATCCATTGCCCCAGTCTTCAAAATTTAGTGCTAGTTCTGTAATAGCATTTCCAATAAATTCTATTTCTTCATTTGTCATTGTTGGGTGTAAAGAAACTCGAATCCATCCAGGTTTATTTGAAAAATCGCCTTGATTGATGAGGTCAGTAATTTTTTGAGAAGTTTCTTGATCTACGTTCAATAGGTAGTGTCCATAAGTACCAGCACACGAGCATCCTCCACGACTCTGAATTCCAAATTTATCACTTAATAATCTTACTCCTAAATTATAGTGCATTTCTTCTATGTAAAAAGAAATAATAGCTAGTCTATTTTTATGTTGAGGCGCTAAAATATGAAGATTTGGAATTTGTTCTAGTTTCTTCCATAAAATGTCAAGTACTTCATGTTCTCTTTCAAGAATGTTTACAATCCCCATTTGTTCTTTCAAGGAAATACACATGGCAGTTTTGATTGTTTGCAAAAATGCAGGAGTACCACCATCTTCTCTTGCTTCAATGTCATCGATGTATTTGTGTTGACCCCATGGATTTGTCCAATCTACTGTTCCACCACCTGAATCATCAGGGACTTTGTTGTTGTACAAGGATTTATTGAAAATTAAGACACCAGAAGAACCTGGTCCACCTAAGAATTTATGAGGGGAAAAGAAAATTGCATCGAGTTGTTCATTTTCCGTTTGAGGGTGCATGTTTATTTCGACATAAGGTGCGGAACAAGCAAAGTCTACAAAAATAACTCCTTTCGCATCATGCATAATTTTCGCTATTTCATGATAGGGAGTTTGAATTCCAGTAACATTTGAACAAGCTGTTATTGATGCAATTTTAACAGCACGTTTTTCATGTTTTTTTAATAGTATTTCTAAGTTATTAAGGTCAATTAATCCATCAAGTGTTGGTTCAATAATTTCAATAATTGCAAATGTTTCTAACCAACTAGTATGATTGGAATGGTGTTCCATATGAGAGATAAAAACTACAGGACGATCTTCTTCGTTGGGTTTTGTAGCAATACTACTATTACATCTTAATCCAAGAATACGTTGAAATTTATTTACCATACTAGTCATTCCAGAACCGGTGGTAATAATGATGTCGTTTTTGGAAGCGTTTACGTGTTTTTTTATTTTATTTCGAGCTTCATGATAGGCATGAGTCATGGCCATCCCTGTTGCGCTTGTTTCTGTATGTGTATTTGCAACTAAAGGCATGATTTCATGTTGGATACGTTCTTCAATTGGTGAGAAACATCTACCGCTAGCTGTCCAGTCGGCATATACTATTGTTTGTTCTTTATTAGACTGAGTCGGTATTTTTGTGTCAATTCCAATGATACCTTTTCGGTATTTTAAAAAGTAATCTTGCATGTAGGGTTGATT
>CANCJF010000227.1 GCA_947378245.1 Bacteroidota bacterium | reverse complement strand
GGTGCATTATCCAAAAGAGCTCCCAAACCTCTACCAAGCCCTCCTTTTTTCTTTTGTTCAGCTCCCATATTAGAATGAAATTGATTTATCGTTATTGGAAATATTTGTTAAATCGTTTTTTTGTAGAATTTCGCGAGCAAAATTCAAATAATTAATTGCTCCCTTACTAGCGGCATCATGCATAACTATTGTTTCTCCAAAACTAGGTGCCTCAGCTAATTTAGTCGTACGATGAATAACTGTCTCAAATACCAATTCCTGAAAATGTGTTTTAACTTCATCTACTACTTGATTTGCTAGACGTAAACGAGTATCATACATGGTTAATAAAATACCTTCAATCTCAAGTTTCTCATTAAGCCTTCCTTGAACTATTTTTATAGTATTTAATAATTTACTTAATCCTTCTAATGCATAATACTCACACTGAACAGGTATAATCACAGAATCAGCAGCAGTCAATGCATTAAGTGTAATTAAACCAAGAGAAGGAGAACAATCGATAATGATAAAATCATAATCATCACGAAGTTTATTAAGTGCATTTCTCATCATAAATTCACGATTTGGAAGATTAATCATTTCTAATTCAGCTCCAACCAAATCCATATGAGAAGGTAATATATCTAAGTGGGGATTTTCAGTATGAATAATTAAATCACGAGGATCTACATCGTTTATTAAACATTCATATAAATTTCGCGTGTTTTTCGGATCTAAACCAACACCAGAAGTAGCATTAGCTTGCGGATCAGCATCTACCAATAAGGTCTTTTTTTCCAACACCCCCAAACTACCACTTAAATTTATTGAAGTCGTCGTTTTTCCTACACCACCTTTTTGATTTGCTACAGCAATAATCTTACCCATTTCTTTAAATTTTGACTATAAAGATAAACTATTCATACACGAATAGTAAGAATTTTAAGCAAAATAGTTATTAACTTTTATTGTTAGAAATCTTAATTATAGGCTATCAAAAGTAAATGAATCATCTGATTTTTCATTTCTCGCATAAGAGTCTGTTCTAAAATCACCTGTTTCATTTAACTCATTTAATTTTTCCATAATCTCATCCAATCCATCTTTGAATTTTAGAAAATCTTCTTTATATAAAAAAATCTTATGCTTTTGGAAAAATTCACGTCCGTCTTCAAACACCTTCTTACTCTCAGTCAGAGTTAAATACAACTCATTTCCTTTAGTAGTTTTAATATCAAAAAAGTAAGTTCTTTTACCAGCCTTTACTGATTTGCTATATACTTCATCATTACGATCATTTCTTTTTTCATATTCCATAGCCTAAACAATTAAATTTTGAACCTATCTTTTTATTTATTAAACTTAACCAACTCATTTAAAAAGTAAATATACAGCATAATTTTATTTGTTACCATCTTAATCTACATGTTTTAAGGGTAATTAAAAAAAGTAACACTCAATTTACATCACCATAACGTTTGATTATAATATAGTTTGTTTTATTTTCTTTTTGAACGTGGCACTACAGGTGTGTGCTTACCACCACCTCCAGGAGCATTCCTATCTGATGGATCAACCCATTGATTTGATACTTCCATCTCTATTATTTTTCCTGTGTCTGGATCTATTGTAGATTGTTTTATGGTTTGTTTTTCAGGGGAATTTATACCTATTACATCTTCTTTCAATACCCATTTATCTTCTTCAAAAAGAAATGCATCGTGTGACATATCGGGCACATAATACTCATAAAAACCTGTCATAGAAGGTGATTCAGGTGATAAATGATCAAATATAATTCGCTCATAAGTTGACTCATACTTTAAACTCATCATGGATTTCTTTGAATATTCAAAACAAACTCTACGCTTAACCTCCGTTTTGTTTTTAAAAATTAAATCACCAAACTTCACATGGGTTCCATGTATACTTATAACATCAATTAATTTTGAATGGCTTAAGATGCCGTTACTTCTCCAACCCAATAAAGTGTATAATTTTTTTGATCCTTTTTCAATTGGAATAATTTTATAATATAATGCACCATACCAATTGTTTTCAGTTAGAATTTCTTGTGAAATTGGAGATGTAGAAGGTTTTTCTAAAAATTCAATGACTTTATTCTTGTGTTTTCTATTTCCTTTACGAACTAAAAAACAATAAAATCGATTGGATTCATCTGCCATCTCAACATTCCAATTGAAAAGTCGGAACTCATTGTCAGGACTAGAAATTGAACCAACAGAGGATAACTTACTGAAAGAGTATGAGTAAGACTCGTTTAGTTGAATGGTTTCCAGTAAGTAATTTCTAAAAACTTGATTCGCATTTTTCTTAGCAACATCAGTTTTAGCATTACGTAAAGTATCCAAAAAAATAGCCAAACGTTTTTCACGATTGGCTATTAAGGTATCTTTTTGACTAAAAATTGACGATGTTATCAGACATAAAAGGAAGATAGTTACTGCTTTCATATCGATAGAAACGTATTTTTTGAAAAAATAGTATTATAAGTGCATGAAATCTTTTTTGGCTAACAATTCGTCTTCAGTTTCTCTATGATCAGGATCATCCACACAACAGTCAACAGGACATACGGCAGCACATTGTGGTTCATCATGAAAACCTACACATTCGGTACATTTGTCTGTAGCAATGTAATAAACATCCATATCTACAGGTTCAAATGCATGTTGAGCATCTATATCATCACCATTCAAGGTTGTAATCATTCCTTTTAACGATGTACCGTCTGAATATCTCCATTCCGCACCTCCTTCATAGATTGCGTTATTTGGACATTCTGGCTCACAAGCTCCACAGTTAATACATTCGTCAGTAATTATTATCGCCATAGCAAGTCGTTTTAATTTGTTACAAATATAGTTTCTTCGAAGAAATTAAAAAACTAACAAAGTTGTTTTATTTCATTCATTATTTTTATTGCAAATTTTGTCGCGTTCTCTTCTGTATTACTCTCAGAATAAATACGAATTATAGGTTCGGTATTACTTTTACGTAAATGTACCCATTCATCACCAATATAAATTTTCACACCATCCAATGTGTCAACTTCTTCATTCTTATATTTTTCTGCCATTTGGGTTAAAATAGCATCTACATTGATAGAAGGAGTTAATTCAATCTTGTTTTTTGAAATGGTATAGGTTGGGTAAGAATCACGCAACACAGAACATTTCATTGATTTTTTCGCTAAATGGGTTAAAAATAAAGCAATACCTACCAATGCATCACGACCATAATGAGATGCTGGATAAATGATCCCTCCATTTCCTTCACCACCAATTACTGCTCCTTGTTCCTTCATTTTAGAAACAACATTTACCTCTCCAACAGCAGCAGCATAATAATTCAATCCACGTTGTTCTGTAATATCGCGTAATGCTTTTGTAGAAGACATGTTAGATACCGTTGTACCAGGAGTGTGAGTCAATACATAATCCGCAACAGCTACCAACGTATATTCTTC
>CANCJF010000226.1 GCA_947378245.1 Bacteroidota bacterium | reverse complement strand
TTAGAGAAAAAAGCGGAACGTCAAGAGCAATTACAATCTACGATTGATAAAGCGAGAAATACCTTTAAAAAAGAGTTAGACTGGATTCGCAAACAACCAAAAGCGAGAGGAGTTAAACAAAAAGCACGTGTAGATTCTTTTCAAGATATCAAAAGTGTAGCTCAACAACGCATCGACGATAGTGAGGTAGAAATTCCTGTGAAAATGGAGCGTTTAGGGACGAAAATCCTGGAACTTCATAAAATTCATAAAGCTTGGCCTTCTCGTGTCATTTTAGATGGTTTCACCTATAATTTTAATCGTAAAGAGCGTTTAGGAATTGTGGGGAATAATGGAACTGGTAAATCGACTTTCTTAAATATGATTCAAGAGTTAGAGCCAGTGGATAAAGGTACTGTTTCGATTGGAGAAACGGTTGTTTTTGGTTACTACAACCAAGAGTTAATAAAGGTTGACGACGATAAAAAAGTAATTGATGTCATTCGTGACATCGCAGAATATATTCCTTTGGAAAAAGGGAAACAAATGACAGCAGCGCAATTCTTGGAGAAATTTTTGTTCCCAAGAGACATGCACTACAATTTCGTGTATAAACTTAGTGGAGGTGAAAAGCGTCGTTTGAAATTGATGACCGTGTTGATGAAAAATCCGAATTTCTTGATTCTGGATGAGCCTACCAACGACTTGGATATCTTCGTAATGAGTGTGTTGGAAGATTACCTGCGCACCTTTGAAGGTTGTTTGATTGTAGTATCTCACGACCGTTATTTCATGGATAAAATGGTGGATCACATCTTTGTGTTTGAAGGTCAAGGTAAAATCAAAGACATCGTTGGAAATTATACCGAATACCGTCAGATGTTACAAGAGGGTATCAAGCAAGACCGTCAGGACAAAGCGGATGCAGTGAAACAACAAAAGCAAGAAGCTGCAGCAGCACCAAAACCAGTGGTTCAAGCACCTCAATCCGAAAAAAAGAAATTATCGTTTAAAGAAAAACAAGAATTTGATTCCTTAGAAAAAGAATTGGAAGTGTTGGAAACAGAAAAAGAAAAATTTACTTTGATTTTATCCGACGGCTCCAAAACGAACGACGAAATCATGGCTGCAGGTTCTAAGTTGGGCGAAATCGTTCAGGCGATAGAAACAAAGACAGAACGCTGGTTAGAGTTGGCGGAAGGGGTGTAGAAATTGCTGTTGTACAGTCGATAATAAGCTGAATACTAATTTATTAAAAAGAAATATTGAGTAATGGGAAGTAAAATTGGAATTATCGCACTTTTTGTGTTGACATTAGCTGTGTCGTTTTGCCAAAGTCCTTCTACAAACGAAGTGTCTTTTTTCGTAAAAAGTAAACTATGTACTTATAATGTTCCAAATAATTGGATACTTGATTCGACTGGAACAAATGGAACAACTTTTTTTATATACTCCGAAGCATCTGATCCGAACGATAAATTCAGAGAGAATGTTAATTTGTTAGTGCAAGATTTAAGTCAGTATCCTGGGATGAATTTGGAAAAATACACGGAAATATCTGTGAATCAAATTAAGAGCATGATTACTGAAAGTAATATAGAAATTTCTAAAACCTATTTTTCGAAGCCAAGACCATATCAGCACGTAATTTATACCGGTAAACAAGGAATGTTTAAGTTGAAATTTGAACAATATTACTTTATTTCAGATAATAAAGCATATGTTTTAACCTATACTTCAGAAGAAAAAAACTATTTTAAATATTTAGAATCTGCACAAATTATTTTAAACAGCTTTAGAATAAAATAGATTTTTGATATTAGTTTTTCTTTGTACGTAGATATTTGTAAATAAATAATCCATTTACAAAAAACCATAAAATCCAAGCTATTGGCACTAATTTCCAAGGATAGGATTTTTCTTGTATGTATTTTAGGATGTCCATATTGTAATTGTCTTCTATGTCTATCATGAGTATCGATAGACATAGAAGAATACTTAAATTGACAATAATATATGATATTAATTTGAGTATTTTCATATTAAAAAGGTGTACCCATAACAACTCGTCCTTTAGTTATCTTCTTCTTTCTAAACCATTTTCTTTTAGGTTTTTCAGTTGCAACGACAGTGTCGTTAGGTAGTTTATCAATTTTAACTTTTCCCTTAACAAAAACTTTGAGTGAATCTGATTGATTAATCACACTGTCTTTTGTTGGCTGTGTGTCTTGCGCGTAAACTGGCTTGACGTTAAATCCAATAATGGATAATATTGTCAAAACACGAAATAATATTTTGTATTTAAATGAAAATGTAGGTGTGCTAACTTGTTCCTCAGAAAATATACCACAGGTAATATCAGAATCTACATTTATTATATCATTCACAGGTTTATTTCTGAAATCAATAATTGTTTTCGAACAACTTTTACAATAAAACCCATCGGCTGTTTTCATTTTGTTTAAAGACATCGGACAAGGATTTTCGATATGTATTTGTTTGTCAACCATAAATTTTTATTTGAATAACAATAATACGATTAAAGTTGTAAATTATTGTGTTCGGGTCTAAGAATAATTTATAGTTGATTATCAGACAATCTGATATTTTTTCTTAAATTAAATAAGAAAAGTATCAGAATGAGTGAGAAATTCAAAGGTTTATACCGCAATGAAACTTTCCGTGCCCAATGGTGGGATTATCGATCGGAAGGTTCCTACCACATTACCATTTGCACAAAAAATCGGAATCATTTTTTTGGTGAAATCATCGATGAACAAATGTGTTTATCCGATATTGGAAAATTGGCACATCAATATTGGTCGGAAATCCCAAAACATTTTCCCCATATACATTTGAATGAATTTGTGATTATGCCCAATCATGTTCACGGGATATTAATAATCCGCGATTCCGCGGATGACGATTTCTGTAGGGATGTTGCGCTGCAACATCCCCCGCAAAATGTATCGATATTTAACACACCATTTCCCATTGAAAATGGGAATCATAATGAATCAAATTTCAAATATTTGGAATGGTTGGATGAAATGAATGAATGTTTCGTTGATGAAAATTTCGAAATCGACCATGTCAATTTCGGAATTTCAGGGGATGTTGCACTGCAACATCCCTACAATCGGGAACAACCGTTTTATAATCCTTCTATAAAAAATTCCCCATCCTATTATTCATCAATTTCACCAAAATTGGGTTCAATATCTGTGGTGATTAGATCATTTAAATCGGTCGTTACAAAACATGCACATCGGATTCATGCCGATTTTCAATGGCAAAAATTATTTCATGATCGCATTATTCGTAATTTGGATGAATTTCACCGTGTAAAATACTACATCCGAAATAATCCTAAAAATTGGGGGAAACCTCGAAAAAGAAAACGTTCATAAATATATTTTTTATCCTACAATTAATTTTGTAATTTCGTTACATCTTTAGGGGTGCCAATGTGCTGAGATTATACCCTCCGAACCTGATGCAG
>CANCJF010000225.1 GCA_947378245.1 Bacteroidota bacterium | reverse complement strand
TGATGAGAAAGAACTTTATCATTTAGGAGCTTCTTTAAAAGATTTAGGGAAAAAGTGGTTTGCTTTTTCAAAAATGAATGATCTATTACCTGAATTCCTTGAAAGGTTAGGTTAATTTGATTGAAATAATATGAAATGAACCGTCAGCTGAAAAGTTGGCGGGATTTTTATGCAAAAAAAAGGCCACTCAATCGAGTAGCCTTTTCTTTTTATAAATAATTATTACATTTTAGATAAATCTGGCATATCACGTGTAAATGCAGGAATTCCAGTCACATCCATACCTGTAATTAACAAGTGAATATCGTGTGTACCTTCGTAGGTAATAACAGACTCTAAATTCGCCATGTGACGCATCATAGAATATTCTGAAGTAATACCCATTCCACCGTGGATTTGTCTTGCCTCACGAGCAATGTTAATCGCGATTTCACAGTTGTTACGTTTTGCCATAGAAATTTGTGCAGAAGTCGCTCTACCTTCGTTTCTCAATTGACCTAAACGGAAAGTCAATAATTGTGCTTTCGTGATTTCAGTAATCATTTCAGCCAATTTCTTTTGTTGTAATTGAAAGGATCCAATTGGAACACCAAATTGTGTTCTTTCTTTACAATATCTTAAAGCTTGATCGTAGCAATCCATAGCAGCACCTAAAGCACCCCAAGCAATACCAAAACGAGCAGAATCTAAACATCCAAGTGGAGCACCTAAACCTGATTTATTTGGTAAGATGTTTGCTTTTGGAACTTTCACGTTTACGAAAATTAATTCTCCAGTTGAAGAAGCACGCAAAGAAAGTTTACCATGCATTTCAGGTGTAGAGAAACCTTCCATACCACGTTCTACCACTAAACCATGAATTCTTCCTGATTCATCTTTCGCCCAAACAACTGCGATATCTGCAAAAGGAGCATTAGAAATCCACATTTTAGCACCATTCAAAATTACGTGATCACCAGCATCTTTGAAGTTAGTAAGCATTCCACCAGGATTGGATCCATGATCTGGTTCAGTCAAACCAAAACATCCCATCATTTCTCCAGTAGCTAATTTTGGAAGGTATTTCATGCGTTGTTCTTCGTTACCATATTTCCAAATAGGATACATTACTAACGAACTTTGAACAGATGCAGTCGAACGAAGTCCTGAATCACATCTTTCCAATTCTTGCATAATTAAACCATAAGAGATTTGGTCTAACCCTGGCCCACCGTATTCCTCTGGAATATAAGGTCCAAAAGCACCGATTTCTCCTAACCCACTCAATAAGTGTTTTGGGAAAGTAGCATTCTCATAATGTTCATCAATAATTGGGGAAACTTCTTTTTTCACCCAAGCACGAGCAGCGTCTCTAATTAATAGTTGTTCTTCCGTGTACAAATCATCCAAATTGAAATAATCTGGGTGCGTATATAAATCTGTCTTCATAAGTAAGTAATATGATTCGAACAACAAAATTACTATTATATATTCGAATATAAACTAAAGAAGCCTTCTAAAAATAAGATTTTTTTGAAGCAGACAAGAAATTAAAACATTAATTTTGCAGTCCTAATAAAGACCTACAAATTGATTACACTCGCATTTGAGATTATTAAAAATACACAAGAGCTTGTAGTTCCAAAATTACTCTCCCCAAGAGTTAATTCCTTGTACAGTACGATTACTCTTTTTTTATCAATTGGTATACTTCTCATTACGTTTGCTCGTATGAGTACTTCCTATTTTTTGGTAGCAATTACCAAAAGCATCTATAAAAATCGTTCCATCGAAAAAATTGCCCAAGAAGAATTTCCACTAAGCGCTTTATCTTCCTTTTGTTTACTAATCAATTTTTTAATTTGTGCTAGCTGTTTATTGTATTTATCCGTCGATTTCTTTCACCATAGTATACATACCAGTACCTTATTCGCAATTATTTACACCCCAATGTTGTTTCTATTTGGACCTTATTTGTTCCTAACATTGGTAGAATTTATCACGGGTGAAATAGGAATTACCAAGGCGATTAAACTAACAAACTGGGCAATTTGTAAGTTTTTAGGGGTCATTTTTTCTTTACTATTGTTAATCTGGGTATTTAACATGCAAAATGCAACATTTTTCGCGTATGTATTACTCGTAATACTTTGTTTCTGTTATGTTTATCGAATTATAAGAGGAATTATCTTCGCATTTTCAAAGGGTATATCGTGGTATTATATTATTTTGTACTTTTGTATGTTTGAAATTATACCTATGTATCCCTTGTGGATGCTGATAGAAGGTAAATTATAAAAATAGATTAACTTAATAATTAGCATTTTGAGCATCAAAACAATTTTGGTTTCTCAACCTAAACCTGAAGGAGATAAGTCTCCTTATTTTGATTTAGCTGATAAATACAAGCTAAAGATAGATTTTCGTCCATTTATTAAAGTGGAAGGGGTGAGTGCACAAGAATTTCGTTCACAAAGAATTGACTTCAATGAATATACAGCGGTTATCATGACCTCTAAAAACGCCATTGATCATTTCTTTAGAATTGCCCAAGAAACTCGCTACACGGTTCCAGATACCTTAAAATATTTCTGTATTTCTGAAGCAGTTGCATTATATCTTCAAAAATATGTTACCTATAGAAAACGTAAAATTTTCTTTGGAAAACAAACAATTGAAGAATTGATGGATAGCATGAAAAAGCACAAAGGCGAAAAGTATTTATTGCCCTGTACAGATATTTTGCGCGACAAGATTCCAGAAACATTAGAAGCTCATAGTATCAACTTCACGAAAGCAATGCTATATAGAACAGTTGCTTCTGATTTAAGTGATTTAGAGGACGTATACTACGATATGTTGGTGTTCTTTAGTCCTGGAGGTATTGAGTCTTTATTCAAAAATTTCCCTGACTTTAAACAAAACAATACTTTAATTGCAGCTTTTGGTCCAACAACCGCAAATGCTGTATTAAAAAACAACCTTCGCTTAGATGTACATGCTCCTCAGCCCAACGCTCCAAGTATGACAGCAGCGATTGAAATTTTTGTCAAAGATTCCCTAAAGAAAAAATAATTAATTAGTAAAAAAGTGCTCTTCGAAGCACTTTTTTTTGGATAAAATATACTCGATATGGCTAAAAAAGGACAAATACAACAATCGAAGTTTTCCTCACCAGAAAAAACACGTAAATACACACGACTTTTCTGGATACTTGGGACTTTTCCTGTCACGCTAATCATATCTTTATTGATTTTTCAATCCTTTGCAGACCTTCCATCTATCGAAGACCTAAAGGATCCTCAATTATCCGCTTCCGTGGTATATGCAAATGATGGAAAAACAGAATTAGGTCGCTACTGGAAAATTAATCGTGTTGTTGCACATTATGATTCCATTTCTCCTTTTATTACAGACGCATTGATTTCAACCGAAGATGAGCGTTTCTTTGATCACTCTGGAATTGACTTCAAAGCTTTAGCTCGTGCAGTTGCGAATGCAGGTAGTGCTGGGGGAGCATCAACTAT
>CANCJF010000224.1 GCA_947378245.1 Bacteroidota bacterium | reverse complement strand
CAAACTCTAAGAAACAAAAAAGAATGAGGCAAGATCTCAATGACAATATACTTTGAAAGCTATTTCGGAATTAATCAGCTCTCATTCTTTTTCACTTTTTATTACTAAATTTATTCATTCTATTTTTGAAAACAAACATAGGAGAAATTTAGAAGTTAAGAATTAAAATAGTTGAAAGGCGGCTTTGCCTCTTTTAAGGGAAAATAGGTTTGAGAAATACATTAACAAGTAAAAATAGTATATATTAATCATTGAGAAATTTAGAAGTTAAGAATTAAAATAGTTGAAAGGCGGCTTTGACTTAATTAAGGAAATAAAAAGTGCGACATGTAATCTTAATCTTACTTTATTACATCTAATCGTCCTAAATTTCTATATGGTAAATCCTCTATAATATATAAATGAGTGGCTTAAAACAACCAAAGGTTACTCAACATTTCTAATCTCCCCTCCTATTCCAACTAAATTTCTTAATGTTAAATCATGCAACCACTCTACCAATCAATTTGAATTTTCAACCAATCAAAAAACGTAACAAATAAATCCCTATCTTTGCAAACGATAAAAAATTCCGTTCTTATGAAGTACAAACGCATATTACTTAAGCTTAGTGGTGAATCTCTTATGGGAGATAAACAATTTGGAATTGACAACAATCGCATTGCTTCTTATGCAAAACAAATCAAAGAAGTATGTGATTTAGGCATACAAGTTGCTATTGTTATTGGTGGTGGTAATATTTTCCGTGGTGTACAAGCAGAAGAAGGAGGAATGGATCGTACGCATGGGGACTACATGGGTATGTTAGCAACCATGATAAACAGTATGGCTTTGCAATCTGCTTTAGAAGTAGTTGGTTCGAAAACTCGTTTAATGTCTGCCATTGAAATGCGTGAAATCGCTGAACCTTTTGTTAGACGTCGTGCAGTTAGTCACTTAGAAAAAGGTCGTGTAGTAATCTTTGGTGCTGGTACAGGTAACCCATATTTTACAACAGATTCTGCCGCATCGTTACGTGCGATTGAAATTACTGCAGATGTAATCTTAAAAGGAACACGTGTGGATGGAATTTACACAGCTGACCCATTAAAAGATGCAAATGCTGTTAAATACAACCGTATTTCTTTTGATGATGTATATGAAAAAGGATTAAAAATCATGGATCTTACCGCATTTACTTTATGTAAAGAAAATGATTTACCAATCGTTGTTTTTGATATGGACACTCCAGGTACGTTAAAACGTATCATGGAAGGGGAAGAATTAGGAACGGTTGTTCAAGGAGAAATAACAGAATTAGTTAAATAATAAATTTTAAAAATTAGTAACCATGGTTGAAGAAGTTCAAAGTGTTTATACTGATTTGAATAATTCAAATGCAAAAACAATAACGCATTTAGATTACGAAACACAAAAAATTAGAGCAGGTAAAGCTACTCCATCTATGCTGCAAAGTGTGATGGTAGAATACTACGGTAACCCTACTCCTATTTCGCAAGTTGCAAACATCTCTGCACCAGATGCACGTACCTTAGTGGTTCAACCATGGGAACGACCATTATTACCAGAAATTGCAAAAGGGATCATCAATTCTAACTTAGGTTTTGCACCTTCTAACAACGGGGAACAGTTAATCATAACTATTCCACCTTTAACAGAAGAAAGACGTCGTGAGATGGTTAAAAAAGCAAAAGCAGAAGGAGAACATGCGAAGGTTGGTATTCGTAACAACCGTAAGGATGCTTTAGACATGATTAAGTTATTGAAAACAGATGGTTTATCGGAAGATGCAGTGAAAGATGCAGAGACTAAAATTCAAAACATCACCAATAACTTCATTACGAAAGTAGATGAATTGATCGTTGCAAAAGAGAAAGACATCATGACAATCTAGTGACGAGTTAAGAGCGACGAGCGACGAAAATATATAGTAAAAACGTTTTGGGAAACTGAAACGTTTTTTTTTGTTTTCAGATATTTATTATTCATTGGTATTGAATAAAGTTATCCATTAGTAATGGAAGATATTGAAGTTTGGTAATGGATAATGATGCTTAATACAATTCTATTAAATCAGTAATAGAAGAGTGCAGGAATACAATTCCAGCACAGCGGGTTAGTAATCGATTTGTGTAGGTTGAAGAGTTAATTTACGCAGAGATTATCTAACTTCATTAGATACTGAAATATAGTTTTGAAGATCTTAAAATATCGTTACAATTCCAGCACAACGATATCAATTGAAGAGTAAGACGCAAATATTGTGTCAAAACCCTACTTATAAATCTCACGTTCCGCTGGAAATGTTTTCCTGCGGCATTTTCAAACTAGTTTACCTATACCAAATTTACTATAACTATCAATTAGTCAAGAATAGTTACCAGATTTTCAATTTCCAAACTGTTTTAAAATTTGACCCGAAAAAGATTATTGTATTACGTGGTGCAGGAATACAATTCCAGCACAGCGGGAGGAATACAATTCCAGCACAGCGGGATTTTCAAACTAGTTTACCTATCCCAAATTTACTATAACTATCAATTAGTCAAGAATAGTTACCAGATTTTCAATTTCCAAACTGTTTTAAAATTTGACCCGAAAAAGATTATTGTATTACGTGGTGCAGGAATACAATTCCAGCACAGCGGGTAATTTAATTTCAACTATGTGTTAATAATTTCTAAAACAGTTAGTTTTTACTTTTTTATAAATAATTAAATAATAGAGTCAAACTATAATTGACAGCGAATACGCTACCAACACAAATTAAATAGATTCATTGATTTGTAGTATGGTTGTTAATGAGAAAATATTAAAATCTATAGGAGATAATATTAGAAAAATTAGGGATTCTAAAAATATTAGTCAACAAGAATTAGCTGACCATTCTAACGTGGCAAAAAGCACAATTCATAGAATAGAAAATGGTAAATTGAATCCATCAATTGTTACTATAATTAAAATTTGTGACTTTTTAGAAATTAATATCGAACAAATTATTAAATAAATACTCCGATCTTCTGTAGGCGTATTCGCAACAATCATTACCTTTACATAAAAAAAGGAAATGAAAGCTTTAATCATAGCGTCTATATTTGCAATATCTACTTCATTTATAATGAAGAGTAATGTAAAGAATAATAAATCAGATGTAAATAACACTAAATGGAATAATTATTATTATAAAGTTAGTAGCTCTGATAGCTTACATACTTTTTCAGTTACTTATCAAAATGCGAATGACAATACTACGCAATTAAGTAGAGTTAGAAGTGGATATAAATATCAATGGCAACAAAGAGGGAAAAGATTCTTATATATGTCAGCACAATGTAATGATGAAGGAAGTAGTGTAACAGTTTCTATTTATAAGAACGGAAAAAAAATAATTTCTAATTCAAGTTACGGTGATTATGTAATTGCCGATGTAAGTGGTGAATATTAAATATATAATTATGAGAAAACTCATTTATTTAATCTTTATTTGTTTAATTCTTAGCTGTTCCAGTAGT
>CANCJF010000223.1 GCA_947378245.1 Bacteroidota bacterium | reverse complement strand
TATACAATAAAATTTATAAATCGTTTTGTGTTAGACAAAATTGCATTTTTTTGTTTTGTAAAATCTTGGAGAACCACAATTCACCGTATGAGAGGTGTAAATATTGGTAAAGATGTATATATAGGTCACGAAGTAATGTTTGACCGTGTTTTTACTGACCATATTTATATTGGAGATCACAGTTCTGTGGGAGATCGAACAATTATTACAGCACACGCTAATATCCCGTCGGATACTATTCTGAAAAAATTATATCCGAGACAAATAAAAAAAACGATTATTGGAAAGGGTGTTTGGATAATGCCAAATGTGGTTATTATTCCTGGTGTAACAATTGGTGATGAATCAGTAATCGCTACTGGTTCTGTTGTTACGAAAGATGTACCACCAAGAACATTAGTTGGTGGAGTTCCAGCTAAAGTATTGAAAGATTTATCGAAAGAATTAGAAACTATTTAACTTAATCTTTTGATAATAAAATAACTATCTTTGTGTAATGAAAACGGTAATAGCAGAAAAAATTGGTGAGGAGGCTTTTGAGTACATTTCCAGTTTTACTGATTTAGAAAGCAATGACAATTTGGTGATATCGAGTACCAATTCATTCAATATTACTAATAATCCGAAGAATTACAATGCTATTATCAACTTTACAAAGGTTAATAATTTACGATATATCAATCGTTTTTTTATTGATGTTAATAGTAAATTAGAAGAGAATGGTTTATATATTGGTCTTGCAGAAACGATTGCTGGTCGTCAAGAGCGTAAACGACAAATGCACAACCATTTTATCGCAAAGATTATTTTCATTTTTGAATTTATCTTTCTTAGAGTTTTTCCAAAAGTATCAGGACTAAAAAAAGTGTATTTTTTTGTTACACGTGGTAGAAATCGTTTAATCTCTAAAGCAGAATTGTTAGGTAGATTAATTTCCTGTGGTTTCTCTATTGTAGAATTTAAAACCTTTAATAACAAACTCTATTTCATCGTAAAAAAAACAGGTCAACCCATCGAAAATCAAAAGCCGAGTTACGGACTATTATATACTATGCCGCGAGTTGGTAAAAATGGAAAAATGATTGGAGTTTATAAATTCAGAACCATGCACCCCTACTCTGAGTTTTTACATTCATATATTCTTGAAAAAAATGGATATGCCGCATCAGGTAAACCAGCAGATGATTTTCGTTTAACACCATGGGGTAAGTTTTTACGTAAGTATTGGTTAGATGAATTACCACAATTACTAAATGTGCTAAAAGGAGACTTAAAACTGGTAGGAATTAGACCCGTTGGACTTCGTTATTTACAAGATATTCCAGAAGATTTAAGGGTAATGCGTGCAAAACATAAGCCTGGTTGTATTCCGCCGTATGTAGCATTCAATAAAAGTAGTTCTGTAGAAAGCGTATTAAATGCAGAACGAGAATATTTAATTCAAAAAAATAAAAATCCATATTTCACAGATACTATTTGCTTTTTCAGGGCAATATGGAATATTTTAATAAAGAAAAAACGAAGTGCTTAATATGTTAGTATAAAAAATTAATTTATAGTACTTTTGCCAATTAACACACTCAAAAAACATGAAAAACTGCACGTTATTACTTTTATTTACGCTATTATTAACTTCTTGTGCCTCGAGAAAAAAACTAGTGTATTTTCAAGATTCTACAGATCAAGCGGGAACAGTTTCAGCGAACTCTTATTCTCCAAAATTTAAACCTGATGATTTTTTATTTATAGTTGTCTATGGTGCTGACGACAATAGCACAAAGCCATTCAATCTTCCTTTATCAAACAATTCAACTAATCGTGGATACTCTATTGGAGCACCAGCTAACCAAGGTTTTTTAATCAACGAAAAAGGTGAGATAGATTTCCCTATATTAGGAACAATTAAAATTGGAGGTTTAGAAAGAAGTCAGGCAATAGAACTTTTAAAAGAAAAAATTAAACCATATATCAACAATCCAATAATTAATATTCAAATTCAAAATTTCAAAATTACAGTATTAGGAGAAGTAAGAAATCCTGGAACATTTACAATTCCAAATGAACGAATTACACTATTAGAAGCAATTGGATTGGCAGGTGATTTAAACATCACAGGTGTAAGAAACAATGTGTTGGTAATACGTGAAGAAAACGGACAAAAGAAAGAATTCAAAATTGATTTAACAACAAAGGAAATTTTTAATTCACCTGCTTACTATTTAAATCAAAATGATGTAGTTTATATTCAACCTAATCAAGCAAAGGCAAATTCATCCTTAGTTAGTGCTGCATCAGGAATATTTATATCAACTGCTTCATTGTTAATTACAATGATTAATATTTTAACAAAATGAGTGAAATTAATCAAAATAATAAAGAAGATTTTTCCGAAAATTTCAATTTTAAAGAAATAATTTACCCCTATTTATTTAAATGGAAATGGTATTTAGTAACTCTAGCTTTTGGAATTATTTTTGGAGTGTTGTATTTGAGATACACGATACCAACTTATAATGTAAGTGCGAGTATCCTTATCAAAGACGATGATAAAAATGATTTAGTTTCTCAAATGTCAGCAATCTCAGATTTGAGTGGCGGTGGTTCAATGCAAAATAAAATTGAAAACGAAATTGAAATTTTAGAGTCTCGTAAATTACTTTCACGTGTTGTAAAAGATTTAAAATTAAATATTAATTATATTGATAATAATGGTCCTATTCCAACTGAACAATTTTTGAATCCTTGGGTTAAAATTAATTTTTTGAAAGGTGATTCATCAATTTATAATTTTAAAGGGACTTATGAACTAACATTTATTTCAAATTCAACCTTTGAAATAGTTGATTTAGAAACTGAAAAAATAAGAAAATTAAATTTTGGAAAATCATTTAATTTACCAATGGGTGATGCTGTAATAACACCAAACAGTAGTAAAATTCCTGTTGGAAAAAAATTGATTCTAGATATCACTAAATTTGACGCAGTTGTTGATTATTTACAAAGTAATGTTGCAGTTGAAGTTAATAATAAAGAATCTAGTGTTTTATTAATATCAATGGATATTGAAAACATTGAAAAAGGTGAAGCAATCATCAATAATATTATTAAACAACATAATAAGGATGCTATTCAAGATAAGAATGAAGTTTCTAAAAACACTTTAAATTTCATCAATGAGCGTATTGATTTCATTACAAATGAACTTTCGAATGTAGATGAAAATGTATCAAATTTTAAATCAAATAATAAAATTTTTGATTTAACTACTAATGCATCTCTATTTTTTGAAAATGAATCTGAAAACGAGAAGTTGATCATTGAAAATAGTACTCAGCTGAAAATGGCTGAATACATATATGAATATATAAGTAAAAAGAAAAACGGAGAATTAATCCCTTCAAATATTGGTATCAACAATCCGTCAATTGAAAAAATGATTGAAACAGTAAATACCCTTCAATTAGAAAGAAATAAATTAATTATAGGTTCAAGTGAAAAAAACCCTGTTATAGTCAATTTAGACACTCAATTAGAATCATTAAAAAGAAACTTAAAAGAAAGTTTGTCCAATCAACGTAATTCTTTGAAAATTAGAAATAAATCTTTAGAAAATCAAGATAAAAATTTAAAAAACAAATTAGTTTCTGCCCCAGTTCAAG
>CANCJF010000222.1 GCA_947378245.1 Bacteroidota bacterium | reverse complement strand
TTATTGATATTCATTCAAGAGATTTATAAAGAGTATCAATTACCATTAGATCCTATTTATACTGCGAAAGCATTTTATGCAATGATTCATGAATTAGAAGATATTACATTTAATAATAGAACTATATTATTTGTTCATACTGGTGGAATTCAGGTATGTGAAGAGATTGAAAAAAAGAATAACATAAAGCTATTCACAAATTGATTTTTCGTTGATAAGTCGTTAATTTCTTTTTAGATTTTTCATTTGTCAACCAACAATATTTAGTTAAATTTGCACTCAATTTGTAGTTAACTATTTGTAAAATTGAAATCTAAAATAAGCGCATTTTATGCCTAAAAACGAATCCATAAAATCAGTATTAATCATCGGAAGTGGACCTATTGTCATTGGACAAGCTTGCGAATTTGATTACTCCGGCTCTCAAGCTGCACGTTCCTTAAGAGAAGAAGGTATCGAAGTAACTTTGATCAACTCTAATCCGGCAACAATTATGACGGATAAATTGGTAGCTGACAATGTGTATTTATGGCCTTTGGAACCTGAATATATCGTTAAAATTTTACAATCTCATAATATTGATGCTGTGTTACCTACGATGGGAGGTCAGACAGGATTGAATCTTGCGATGAAGTGTGAAGAGATGGGTATCTGGGAAGAATACGGTGTGCAAATGATTGGAGTAGATATCGCTGCAATTGATATTACCGAAAATCGTGAAGAATTCCGTGAATTGATGGGTAAGATTGGGGTTGGAATGGCTCCTCAAAAAACTGCTAAATCATTTTTAGAAGGAAAAGAAATCGCGCAAGAATTTGGTTTTCCATTATGTATTCGTGCATCTTATACCTTAGGTGGTGCAGGAGCGTCTGTTGTGCATGATCCAAAAGAATTCGATAGTTTATTGGAAAGAGGTTTACAATTATCTCCTATTCATGAAGTGATGATTGATAAAGCTTTATTGGGTTGGAAAGAATATGAATTAGAATTATTACGCGATAACAACGATAATGTTGTTATTATTTGTTCGATAGAAAATTTTGATCCACTTGGAATTCATACAGGAGATTCGATTACTGTTGCTCCAGCAATGACGTTATCGGATACAACTTTTCAGCGAATGAGAGATATGGCAATTCACATGATGCGTTCGATTGGTAATTTTGCTGGTGGATGTAATGTACAATTTGCAATTTCTCCTGATGAAAAAGAGGAAATTATAGCGATTGAAATTAATCCACGTGTTTCTCGTTCTTCCGCATTAGCATCCAAAGCAACTGGTTATCCAATTGCTAAAATTGCAGCAAAATTAGCGATTGGTTATAATTTAGATGAATTAAAAAATCAAATTACGAAGAGCACTTCAGCGTTGTTCGAACCAACATTAGATTATGTTATTGTAAAAATCCCTCGTTGGAATTTTAATAAATTCCCAGGAACTGATCGTAAACTAGGTCTTCAAATGAAGTCGGTAGGAGAGGTTATGGGTATTGGACGTTCTTTCCAAGAAGCATTACAAAAAGCGTGTCAGTCTTTAGAAATTGACAGAAACGGTTTAGGAGCGGATGGTAAAGAGTTAACGAATCAGGAACAAATTTTACACTCCTTGGAGTTTGCATCCTGGAATCGTTTGTTCCACGTATACGATGCAATCAAATTAGGTATTCCATTCAAAACAATCCATGAAAAAACAAAAATTGACGTTTGGTTCTTAAAACAAATTGAAGATTTAATCAAGTTGGAGCGTAAAATGGAGAAATTCCATTTAGGGAATATACCGAAAGATTTGATGTATACTGCTAAACAAAAAGGATATGCAGATAGACAAATCGCTCATTTATTACGTTGTTTAGAGTCCGAAGTACATGCAAAACGTACAGAAATGGGTATCAAACGTGTATTTAAATTGGTAGATACTTGTGCAGCTGAGTTTGAAGCAAAAACTCCTTATTATTATTCTACATTTGAATACGAAAACGAGAGTATTGTTTCTGATAAGAAAAAAGTGGTTGTTTTGGGTTCAGGACCTAACCGTATTGGTCAAGGAATCGAATTTGATTATAGTTGTGTACACGGTGTGTTAGCAGCTAAGGAGTGTGGTTATGAAACAATTATGATTAATTGTAATCCTGAAACTGTTTCTACAGATTTCGATACCGCGGATAAATTATATTTCGAACCAGTATTTTGGGAACATATATACGATATCATTCAACACGAAAAACCAGAGGGGGTTATCGTACAATTGGGTGGTCAGACTGCTTTAAAATTAGCGGAGAAACTAAACCGTTTTGGCATCAAGATTTTAGGTACAAGTTACGAAGCACTAGATTTAGCGGAAGATAGAGGACGTTTTTCTAAATTGTTAGAAGAAAATAACATTCTTTTCCCTAAATATGGTATAGTTCAGGATGCAGAACAAGCGTTGGTTTTATCTGATGAATTAGGATTTCCATTGTTAGTTCGTCCTTCGTATGTATTGGGTGGGCAAAAAATGAAAATTGTCATCAATAAAGAAGAATTAGAACATCATGTGGTTGATATCATCGGTGAGATGGGAAGTAATCAAATTTTGTTAGATCACTTTATTGGTGGTGCTATCGAAGCAGAAGCAGATGCAATTTGTGACGGTGAAGATGTATACATCATTGGAATCATGCAACATATCGAACCTGCTGGTATTCACTCGGGAGATTCGTATGCATTATTACCTCCTTATAACTTAGGAGATTTCGTAATGCTTCAAATTGAAGATATTACGAAAAAAGTAGCATTAGCTTTGAAAACAAAAGGATTAATTAATATTCAATTTGCGATTAAAGACGATAAAGTATATGTGATCGAAGCGAATCCAAGAGCTTCTAGAACAGTTCCTTTCATTGCAAAAGCATATGATGAACCTTATGTTAATTACGCTACAAAAGTGATGTTAGGTCATTCTAAAGTAAAAGATTTTAATTTCTCTCCTAAAAAAGAAGGATATGCGATTAAAATTCCAGTTTTCTCATATGAAAAATTCCCTGATGTTAAAAAAGAATTAGGTCCTGAAATGAAGTCTACAGGGGAAGGAATTCGTTTTATTAAAGATTTGAAAGATCCTTTCTTTACGAAGATTTACTCTGAACGTAATATGCACTTATCTCGCTAAAAATGGTTGTTACTGCAAGTGTCTCAGGAGTGTTTAAAACGATTCTGATGCTTCTAGGAGCTATGGTTGTCCTAAAATATTTAGGTCAGTTAATGGTTGCAAAACGAAATATTGTAGAACAGAACAAGTTTAGAGAGGAACAAAATATAATACAGAAACAGAAAGCTCATTTTGAACGTAATAAAGGTAAAATTTCTATCTTAAGAAATGTGAATCCTAAAAATGTTAAAGATGTAGATTACGAAGAAGTAAAATAATAAGGAAGAATCCATGGTTTTAAGCTGTGGATTTTTCTATTTTAAAACAAATAATTATGAATACATTTTTTAAGACAAATTGGAAACATTTCGCTGCAATAGCAGTTATGATTGTTGTAACATTAGTTTACTTTAAACTTCAATTTGAAGGATACGGATTAAAGCAGCATGATATCGAACAATTTAGTGGTGCATCTCATGAAATTGAAGATTTCAGACAGCGTACAGGCGAAGAGACAATGTGGACTAACTCCATGTTTGGAGGTATGCCAAGTGTTCAAATTTCATTATTATATCAAGGGAATTATATAAAAGAAATTGTAAATGCATATGCAAAAATAGTTCCCCTTCCTGCAGGTG
>CANCJF010000221.1 GCA_947378245.1 Bacteroidota bacterium | reverse complement strand
CTTCCAAGTGAGAAAATTGATTTATTGCATTTAGATCCTACAAAAGATGTCTTGGTTTGGTTTGGTCATTCCTCTTATTTTCTTCAGTTAGATGGTATCACATTTTTGGTTGACCCAGTATTTAGTGGTGCTGCGTCACCAGTTTCATTTACTACGAATGCATTCGAAGGGACCGATCGCTATAAAGTAGAAGATTTACCAGCGATTGATTACCTTTTAATTACGCACGATCATTGGGATCATTTAGATTACGAAACGATACTTCAACTTAAACCAAAAGTGAAGCAAATTGTTTGTTCGTTAGGCACCGGTGAACATTTAGAATACTGGGGGTTCGACACTTCTAAAATATCAGAAAAAGATTGGAACGAGACTATTCATTTTCCAAAGAATGTAACTATTCACACGGCGCCTGCTCGTCATTTTTCTGGTCGTGGTTTTAAAAGAAATCAAGCATTGTGGACTTCTTACATCTTGGAAGTTAATGATAAACGTATTTTCATTGGTGGTGATAGTGGTTACGACACTCATTTCAAGCAGCTTGGAGAAAAATACAAGTCCTTTGACCTAGCCATTTTAGAAAATGGTCAGTACAACAAAAACTGGAAATACATTCATATGATGCCAGAAGAAGTATTGAAGGCTGCGAAAGAATTAAACACCAAGATTTTATTTCCTGTACACTCTAGTAAGTTTGCGTTAGCGAGTCATGCTTGGTATGAACCTTTAGAAAAAATCACCTCACTCCCAAAAGATTCTTCTTTTATCATAATCACACCTAAAATTGGATCACTTGCATCACCGACCGACACCAATCAAGTGTTTGATAAATGGTGGGAATGATAAAAAAATCGTAAATTTGATTCACTTTAACTAAATATGTACGTAGCATGCAACTGTGGAACACATTAAGTAAAGAGGAATTGGTCAAACAACTAAATGAAAGCGGGCTAAATTTTATTACCGTTTCTTTTTACCAATATGCTCAAATCGAGAACCCCTCTTTGTTTCGCGATCATTTGTTTTTACAATGGTCCAAATTGAATATCGTAGGTAGAACTTACGTAGCAAAAGAAGGTATTAATGCACAAATCTCTGTGCCTGTACCCCATTTCGAACAATTTCGTGATGAATTGTACCAAATTTCTTTCTTAGATGGTATTCGCTTGAATATCGCTGTAGAAGATGGTGGTGTCAAACATCCATTTTTGAAGTTAAAAATCAAAGTGCGTGATAAAATCCTTTCAGATGGACTAAACGACGAAAGTTTTGATGTTCGAAACAAAGGAGTTCACTTAAATGCTGAGGAATTCAATAAGTTAACGAATGATCCAAACACGATATTAATCGATTTTCGCAACCATTACGAAAGTGAAGTGGGTTATTTCAAAGGGGCAATTACTCCAGATGTCGATACATTTAGAGAATCGTTACCAATTATTGAAGAAGAATACCTGAAAGGGAACGAGGATAAAAACATTGTGATGTATTGTACTGGGGGAATTCGTTGTGAAAAAGCATCGGCTTGGTACAAACACAGAGGATTTAGAAATGTGCATCAATTAGAAGGTGGTATTATTAAATACGCAAACGATTGTAAGAATTTAGGCATCGAAAATAAATTCATCGGGAAGAATTTTGTCTTTGACGAACGTCGTGGTGAACGTATTACGGATGATATTGTTTCAGTTTGTCACCAATGTGGGAATCCGTCTGATGTACACACGAATTGTGTGAATGATGGTTGTCACCTATTGTTTATTCAATGTGATGCTTGCAAAAGTCAATTTGAAAATTGTTGTTCAACCGAATGTCAAGACGTGATTCATTTATCGGAAGAAGAACAAAAAGCACTGCGAAAAGGTAAAGAAATTAGTAATAAGATTTTCAAAAAAGGAAGATCCGAAAAACTAAAATTCAAAGCATAATCAATGTACAATTGACAATGTATAAATGACAATTGTACATTGTTAATTGTCAATATAATTAATAAAATATGTTACTAGGAATCGATTGGAACGTCACCTCGGAGATCATTGAAGGTCAACCAACACCGAACAAATACGGCTTGTTGTTTGTATCTGGAATTATCATCGGCTATTTTGTGATGAAACGTATTTTCAAACGCGAGAATATCGACGAAAAAATATTGGATAAACTACTCATGTATGTGGTCATTGCAACCATTCTAGGTGCGCGTTTTGGTCACGTGTTTTTCTACGGTCCCTACTGGGATGTAAAAGACGCATTTGGAAATCTCATCGAACGTGGCTATTTCTCACATCCTGCTGACATGTTTAAAGTTTGGGAAGGTGGTTTAGCATCCCACGGAGCAACCATAGCATTGTTTATTTCATTATGGTTTTTCTCTAAAAAAGTGGCTCAAAAACCATTTTTATGGATATTAGATCGCATTGTAATTTCTGCAGCGATTACTGCTTGTTGTATCCGCTTGGGGAATTTAGTTAATCATGAGATTATTGGTTTACCTACCGATTTACCTTGGGGATTCCGTTTCAATCAAGCAGGTACTGAGTATATGATCAACAATGCACATGTATTTAGACACCCAACCCAATTGTACGAAGCATGTTGGTATTTTCTCATTTTCTGTTTGTTGATGTATATGTATTGGAAAACAGAATCGAGAAACAAACCAGGTGTATTATTTGGTACATTCATGATTTTGTTGTGGTCCGTACGTTTTGTGGTAGAGTTCGTTAAAGTCGGACAAACCGAGCGCGACACCTATTGGATTATTAATACCGGTCAATTATTAAGTATCCCAATGATATTGGTGGGCGTCTATTTTTTAGCGCAAGGATTGAAAGGGAACGGCCCTTCGAGAGCCTCAGGGACCGTAGAATAAACATAAACCTCGGTAGAGATGTTTCACTGAAACATCTCCAATGATGTGAAACACACCAAAAATATAATAAACGATTTATAATCAAACGATATGAAAACAAAAACATTAAAGAAAAATAAAGTCAACGTTATTACCCTAGGTTGTTCCAAAAACACGTTTGATTCAGAAGTATTGATGGCACAATTGAAAGCCAATAAATTTGACGTCGAACACGAATCGATGTCGGACGATGCCGAAATCGTGATTATCAACACCTGTGGATTTATTGATAACGCAAAACAAGAATCGATAGATACCATTTTACGATATGCACAAGCAAAAAACGACGGAGAAGTAGACAAAGTATATGTGACAGGATGTTTGTCTGAGCGTTACCGCGAGGATTTAGAAAATGAAATTCCAGAGGTGGATGCATTTTTTGGTACACGTGAATTGCCACGTTTATTGAAAACATTAAAAGCAGATTACAAGCAAGAATTGGTGGGAGAACGTTTATTGACTACTCCATCACACTATGCCTATTTCAAAATTGCAGAAGGTTGCGATCGTCCTTGTTCGTTTTGTGCAATTCCATTGATGCGTGGTAAACACGTTTCAACACCGATTGAAGACCTTGTAGCATCAGCGAAAAGTTTAGCTGCAAAAGGTGTGAAAGAATTGATTTTAATCGCCCAAGATTTAACCTATTACGGATTAGATATCTACAAAAAAAGAGCTTTGGCCGATTTAGTTTCTCAATTATCCGATGTTGAAGGAATCGAATGGATCCGTTTGCATTACGCCTTCCCTTCTGGTTTCCCAATGGATGTATTGGACGTGATGAACGAAAAATCCAATGTGAATTTCTATTTGGATATTCCATTACAACACGGTTCCACAAAAATATTAGAGTCCATGCGTCGTGGTATCACGCGCGAAAAAACAGAGGCATTGGTAGAAGAAATTCGTGCAAAAGT
>CANCJF010000220.1 GCA_947378245.1 Bacteroidota bacterium | reverse complement strand
TACGTGTTTCTAGTAACCGAAGTGTTTACATCCCCACTATACCCTTTCTTTAATACTGTTTTCAAAACAATATTGATAATACCTGACGAACCTTCTGCTTGATATTTAGCTGGAGGATTACTAATAACCTCAATTCGTGAAACATCATCACTTGGTACATTCATCAAATAATTGATTAAGTCTTCTCCAGCTAATTGAACCACTTGATCATCGATGTAAATCATTGCCTCCCCTTTGCCTAAGATTTTCACAGAATGGTCATCGACTCTAACACCTGGAGTCAGTGCCAACATATTGTATAGGTTATTCCCGTACGAAAGCAAAGAGTTCTCGACATTAAAAACCATACGATCTGCTTTACGCTTAAACACAGGTTTTTTGTTATTAATAGTAGCCGCTTCTAATTGTTTCGACTTCGCCATTTCAATTACGATTGTCGTGTCACTAGAAATCAGTGCTACCTGCTCTGTTTCTACTCCATATTGAGAAACTTTAAATGAATATTCTCCTGCTACCACTGATTGGAAAGTACAAATCCCTAAACTATCTGTGTATTGTGTACTCAAAAAGACATCTTTCTGCATCATAGATACTGTGGTTAACTCCATTCCCCTCCCTTTAAAATCGATTATCTTCGTTGTAACTTTGAACTGTGCTCGAACACTTGTTACGGTAAAACATAAAATAATAAATAGGAATAAATACGGAAATTTCATTTTTTAACTCTAATAATTTTTACACTTATGAAAAAAAGTAACGAACATTTATGACATTATTAAAACACAAGTGTTCAGTGATTTTTCTTTGACAAAACTAAATACAGATTTCATAACTATCAAGTTTTCAATGAAAATCAGGTATAAATACGCTGTTTTAGACCAAAAAAACGTGTTTATACGTGAATTTTTGCGCAAAAAAAAGACCACTCTTTCAAGCAGTCTTTCCATTTTAAGCTTTTTTCTTATTTATTCAACTCCTCAATCAAAGTTGTTAATATTTGAATATACCCTTTATTGTTTGCTTTTTCAGCAATTACCAATCCAGCTTTTGCAGTTTCTTTTGCTCCTTTTTTATCCCCTAAGTCTTTTTGGATATTTGCTTTTGTACGATACATATAAAACGCAGTAGGATTCCCTTCAATCGCTTTATTTACCCATTCTAAGGCTTGTTTTAGGTCTAATTTATTCGTATAATAGTATGTCGCTGCGCCATAAAAATCGCCCGCACTTGGTCCTGCCATCACTTTTTTGATATTCGCTAACGTACGTTGTGCAGTCAATAACGTAAACGGAAAGGAAACTGATATTTTATCCCAAGAAAAGTTCAAAGATGCTGACTCATTTTCTAAATTATCTAAGGAAATTGTAAATGTTTCAACAATTGTTGGCAAAGCTGTCACTGCTGCTTTTGTTCTTAACACAACTTTTGTTTCATCCCATTTCTCTGGTGTTCCCCAATTCGTTGCATCCGCATAAAAAATCAATTCCCAACTATCTGTAGCTGGTTTTGTAAAGATTGCATACGTACCCGCTTTTAATGTATCCTTCCCAAAAATCATCGCATCTGAAGTGGTAATTTTCGTATTTTCATTTGCTCCAGTTCTCCATACTTCATTGAAAGGAACGACATCACCAAAAACTACACGGTTATTTTTCCCTGGACGCGAATACTCAATTTTGATATCGGTTAATCCTACACGTTGTTCCATTTTAGCTACTGGACTCGCTTTTGGCGTTTGTAATTGCGCTCCTACACTTACTGTTAAACCAAGGATTAAGGCAATACTCGTTACTATTTTTTTCATACTACTTCGTTAAATGTTTTAGGTTCATTGTATACAAACTGACCATAAATCCTGACCAAAGAATTAATGTCGTTATTTCTTCTGTAGAAATTAATTTGGGTGGTAAAACAAGGTATAATGCAACTACAGTCAAAGCCGAATAAACTAAATATAAATAGTAACCTGATCGTTGGCGTTTTTTATACATTTTAAACACTCCGAAAAATCCTAAGGAATAAATCCAAATATTAACAGTCGCATTCAAATAAAACTTATCGTTCATCACTTTTTGTTTCTCATAAGCGAATTCTAAGACTTTTGCTTTCTCCTTTTTATTCATCGAATTTGGAACCAAAGCACTTATTTGTTGAAACGATTCATTCAATTCAGTTTCTGACATTGGTCCTGAAAACAATCCGAAAATCGCAGGCATTAAGATGATTCCGATATAGATAAAACTGAGGATACAAAGCACACGTAAAAAAACGGGCAACTTTTTTTCTTCTTGTATTTCTTCTACCTCTTGATAGTCTACATTTTCCATGAAATATTTTTTACAAAGTTTGTACTCGCACTAATTAGTGGGTGTAGATAGCAATCTTCTTCTACGAAAGGAACAACTTCTCTGTAAGAAGCATGTAAACTTTGTAAAATCGAACTTGATTTTAACGGTTTTCTAAATTCATATGCTTGGGCTGCGTTCAACAACTCAATTCCTTGAATCGTATAGCAATTTTCCAACACTCGATATAATTTAGTCGCTGCATTTGCGCCCATACTCACGTGGTCTTCTTGTCCATTGGAAGAATCTACGGTGTCACAACTAGCTGGAAAACACAACGATTTATTTTGACTCACAATCGACGCACAGGTATATTGTGGAATCATAAATCCTGAATTCAAGCCTGGATTTGCCACTAAGAATGCGGGTAAACCTCTTGTCCCTGAAATCAATTTATACACACGACGCTCGGAGATACTTCCCATTTCAGCCATTGCCAACGCTAAGAAATCCATTGAAATTGCCAATGGTTGTCCGTGGAAATTTCCTGCTGAAACTACCAATCCTTCTTCTGGGAAGATCGTTGGATTATCGGTCACCGCATTGATTTCGTTTTCAACTACTTTCGCACAATGTTCGATCGCATCGTAACTTGCACCATGCACTTGTGGTATACATCTAAACGAATATGGGTCTTGTACGTGCGCTTTTTCTTGCGCAACAATCTGACTTCCTTTCAATAAATTGCGCATTTCTTCTGCGGCATGGATTTGTCCAGCTTGCTTACGAATTTCATTCACAGAAACTCCAAACGGCTCAATACGTCCATCATATCCTTCTAAAGATAAAGCAGCAATGTGGTTGAATTGATTCCATAATTTATACGAAGTTGCTACCGCATACGAAGCATAACTACTCATAAATTGTGTTCCATTTAATAAAGCCAACCCTTCTTTGGATTGCAATTCTACTGGCTCTAATCCACAAATTGCTAAAATCTCTTTTCCTGAAAAACGTTTTCCTTGGTAAGCAACTTCCCCTTCTCCAAAAATTGGTAAGGACAAGTGAGCCAATGGCGCTAAATCGCCCGATGCACCCAAACTTCCTTGTTGGTAAACAATCGGTAAAATATCGTTGTTGAAGAAATACACCAAACGTTCTACGGTTGCTAATTGTACACCAGAATGTCCGTGCGACAAACCTAATACTTTCAATAATAGCATACGTTTCACCAAGTGACTAGGAACTTCTTCACCCGCACCACATGCATGGGAAAGCACTAAGTTTTTCTGTAACAAGGCTAAATCTTCGTTTGGAATCACGGTATTACACAAGGAACCAAATCCTGTGTTAATTCCATAAATCACGCGATTTTCTTTTGCAACTACCTCATCTAGGTAAGCACGACACTTCGTGATTTTTTCTTTTGCATTCTCGGATAATTCAATCGTATATCCTTCATTTAGAATTTCTTCTAGTTGCTCTAGCGAAATCCAATCGTTGTTAATTAAGTACTTTTTCATTTTATTATATTTTTCTATCTTCCCCCTTTGAAGGGGGACCGAGGG
>CANCJF010000219.1 GCA_947378245.1 Bacteroidota bacterium | reverse complement strand
CTATTTATTAATGCTAATGGTGTTAGGAAAAAGTAAAAGACTAATGTTAATAATACGTTTGGCATTATTAATCCTAAAATTTCAGTTAATTTATTCCATAACCAAATTATTTTGTCGTTTGCTTTTTCTGAAAATATAGCGATTAATCCTATTATTATAGCGGTAATAAATAGTGGTTTTAATTCAAAATAATTGGATATCAAAGTAAATCCAATTACGATTGTTAGTGTTGATTTATAATTGTTCATTTTTTTATTTACTTAGTGTTTAATAAAGATTAAATTATTATATGAACTTTAAAACAACGTATAAACAAATGGCGCTATCGCACTACTACCTCCAAAAACTATAATTGCCCCCAAAATAATTAAAATAATTATCATAGGTGCTAACCAAAATTTTTTACGTTCTTTCATGAACGACCACAAGTCTTTTAGAATTTCCATATTTATATTTTTATAATATTTGCTAATTTTGTTCCTACAATTTTATGGACTTCATCAGAAGCGTGCGCATCCATAATACTTGATTGTCTTTGATTTTGATTTAGGTGCTTAATTGATGATGTTACATTTAGTAGTCTTATTTGATTTGAAGAGCAATAGTTAATTAAACGTTTTTCTATTCCTAGATTTTTAGCAAGTGATAAATCTTCCATAAAAGGGAAAAAGATTATTGTCATTTTAATTTTGTTTTTTGAACAGTAATGCTTGAATTTATCTAATTCTCGTTGCTCTTTTTTCCAAATTGTGTCAGTGTTGTAAACGTATTTTAAACGTTCAGTGTATTCACATTCTTTTGGTAATTTATTTGAATGGCTTGTTGGATAAATACTATTAATATAATTTACTAAATAACTTCCACTGATAAGAATTTTTTTCCAATTTGAAATTTCAAAAGGTTTAATTAAACAATTATTATTTGGAATAAATTTATCTACATCGTTTACAAAAAATTGTAATACAATATGATCTGGTTTTATATTTGATTCTTTTATGAATTTTTGAAAGATGTAAAATTCAAGTCTTGTGTCTGCACCATATCGACCTAAATTTATTTCATTTATAGATTTACCTTTTTCACTTAATTTTTCAGCTGTAATTTCTCCAAACCGATTATTTATTTTTTTAACTCCCCATCCTGCTGTAAAGGAATCACCAACAAAAAAAACATTTTTTTTACCTCTTTTAGGTTGTTCATCCCTTAAGCCAAATTTATTTATTGGGTTCCAATATCTGTTTGTCCATATTTTTCCACTGTATGCTTCTCCACTTCCATGTGAAAGAGAAACAAACATAAATATACATTCTATAATAGCTATTATACTTATTGTTGAAAATATTAAAAGAAAACTGTTTTTTATAGTGTTTGATACTGAAGATGTCGAAACAAAACTAATCATATTACTTCCAATCCCTAAGGTAATTAGGATTAATATCCCCCTAACAAAACGTATATTACCTGCTGGATTTTGTTTATGAATAATAAAAATGACATTTATTAGTATGAGCAATATCGCAAATAGGTATAAAAATTTTTGAATTTTTATTTTTTTTAATTCTGTTATTTTTATCGTATTCCAACCCTTTTTTAGTTCATATACAATAAATAAAAAGCACAAAATTGATAAAATATAATTAATACCTTTTGGTTCAAATACAGGTAAGTATTTGTAACAAGTAATCAATGAAATAATTAAAATAATTCGACGGAATATGATCATTTAATCTGTTTTAAATTTAACCATCCATTTTTCTTTGTTCAGATAATCCATTTGATTTTCTTTTTCAAAGATATAATTTCCAATCACTAATACATCCATATCAGTACTCATAAAACATCGGTAAGCATCATAAGGATTACATACGATAGGTTCACCACGTACATTAAAACTTGTATTTACTATTAATCCGTAATCCGTTATTTTTTTGAATTCACTAATTAATAGGTGATATTTAGGATTAGTTTCCTTGTGAACACATTGTACTCGTGCTGAAAAATCTAAATGCGTTACTGATTGAATATCACTTCTTTCGGTATATAGTCTATCCCAAAGTGGTAGTTTCAAATAGTTTTCAGGTAAATTTTTCCTTCTACTTTTTTTTACAGGAGCTACTAGCAACATGTATGGAGAATCAACTTCTAAGTCAAAATAGTCGCTTGCTTCTTCGGCCAATACAGAAGGAGCGAAAGGTCTAAATCCTTCACGATATTTTATTTTTAAGTTCAATTTCTTTTGCATTTCAGGGTTTCTTGCATCACCTAAAATACTTCGATTTCCAAGTGCTCTAGGCCCAAATTCCATTCTGTCTTGAAACCATCCAATTACTTTTCCATCAGCTATTTTTTGTGCGGTAAATTTGGCGACATTTTCAAACGAGTCAGGTTTCTCATAAACAGCCTTGGTTTTTCGAATCATTGATTCAATTTCTTTATCAGAAAAGGATGGCCCTAAATATGAACCTTCAATAGTATCTGTTTTTTCTGTTAATAAACGTTCTTGATTGTAGAACATATAATACCCTACTAAAGCAGCCCCTAAAGCCCCTCCAGCATCACCAGAAGCTGGTGTAATATATACATTTTCGAAGATTTTTTCTTTTATTAATTTTCCGTTTGCAACACAATTAAGTGCTACTCCTCCTGCTAAGCAAATTGCATTTGCTCCTGTAATACGTTTAGCTTCTATTGCCATTTTAATGACAATTTCTTCCGTTACAATTTGTATTGCAAGAGCAAGATTACAATGGTGTTGTTGTAAGTCGTTTTCATCCTCTCTTCGGGCAAAACCAAATAATTTTAACCATTCATCATCTTTTGCCATTCGTAAACCAGTGGCATAATTGAAGTACTTCTGATCTAACCAAACAGATCCGTCTGCTTTTATATCAACTAATTTTTGTTTTATTGTTTTTACAAAACTATCAGTTTGATCTGAAGTCGGGTCTCCGTAAGGTGCTAATCCCATTAATTTATATTCACCAGAATTAACCGTAAAACCTAGGTAATAAGTAAATGCACTATATAATAATCCAACAGAATGTGGGAAATTTAGCTCTTTTTCGAAGATGATTTTGTTTTCCTTACCAAATGCGATTGATGCAGTGCACCATTCACCAACACCATCAATCGTTAAAATTGCAGCCTCTTGAAAGGGGGATGTAAAAAAAGTACTTGCAGCATGTGATAAATGATGTTCAGGAAATAAAAACTTCACCTTTTTCTTATCATATTCACCAACAGTTTTAAGTCCTTCCAATAATTGCTTTTTTAAAAACATTTTTTCCTTTAACCAAACAGGAATTGCTTTTAAGAATGAAAATAAACCTTTTGGTGCAAAGGCATAGTAAGTCTCTAATAGTCTTTCGAATTTTAACAAAGGTTTATCGTAAAAAACGATTGCGTCTAATTCATCAATTGTCAGTCCTGATTCTTCTAGACAATATTTGATAGAATTTAAAGGAAAATCCGCGGTGTGCTTTTCTCTTGTGAAACGCTCCTCTTGAACTGCAGCAAATATTTTGCCGTTTACTACTAAACAAGCAGCAGAATCGTGGTAAAAACAAGATATTCCAAGAATTTTTTTCATTTTTTAAAATTACAATTTATTAATAATATATTAAGTACTAATTTATTTAATCATTAATATTTGATAAGGATTGATTATTTTTTGCTTTAATCTTCACTATTTTTCTTAGTTGATATTGTGATGGTATTTCAACATATTTATTGAAAATATATGCAAGTAGAACTACAAATGGTAATGCAATAAATAAAATAGTTTTATATAAACTTAACCCTAAGATATTGATACCAAAAGGTAAGATTATATTTAATGAGACATATTGATGACTT
>CANCJF010000218.1 GCA_947378245.1 Bacteroidota bacterium | reverse complement strand
CTATTGCTATTGTAGGATTTGGTTGGTTGGGAACACCTCTAGGTGAAAGCTTGGTAGAGCTCGGACATACAGTTGTTGGCACTACTAGAACACTCGAAAAAATTTCAGTATTAAAAGAACTCCAACTTACTGCCTATTGTTGGAATAGTCGGGAAGAAAACGTGGCATTTCCAAAAGACTTGGTAACAAATATCAATTATTGCATTCTCAATTTTCCTCCAGGAAAAGTAGAAAGTTTAGAACTATACGGAGAACATTTATTGGGAGTTGCCAAGCAATTTGACCTACATACGCGTTTTATCTTTGTAAGTACAACAGGAGTTTACCCTGAACATGTATTAGATGCTACAGAAGATTCGTTTTCTGTAGAAGAATTCGCTAACACGCATCACATTTGTTATGCTGAACATATTTTGCGCTCTCACTTAAAAGATCGTTTAACCATTATTCGGATGGCAGGGTTAATAGGTCCAAACCGTCATCCAGCTAAGTTTTTTGCAGGTAGGACAGCGATTGCAAACGGAAACCAACCTGTTAATTTGATAGAACAACAGGATAGCATACAAATTATTATCAATATTCTAGAGAAGGGTTATTGGGGTAGAGTAGTAAATGCGTGTGCCGATGAACATCCTACACGCAAGAAGTATTATACGAAAGCTTGTGAAAAGTTTGGTTTTGTACTTCCGGAGTTTTTGGAGGAAGGGATTGGGAAAGTGGTGAGTAATGAGCGGTCGAAGATAGAGATTGGAATGACTTATTCTAAATTATGAGTTATGAATTATAGATTATGATTGATCGAGGAAAAAAATTTCATTTTTTTACTATTGATTATCAATATTTTAAAAGATATTTTCATTTTTGATTAAACCTTTCTAAGTTTCGTTGGTCATAGATATATAAACAAATTAAAAACAACTTAAAACTTAGAAATTATGAAAAAGATCGTTTTATCCGTATTAGTAGTATTAGCAGGAACTACATTATTTGCTCAAGATGGTGCAAAAAAAGAAGACAACAAACAAGCAAGAGAGCAAGTTAAAACTGACAAAGAAGCAGTGAAAAAAGATCATGAGGCTGTAAAAGCAGATCGTGAAGCATTAAAAGAAGCGAAAAAAGCTGGAGATAAAGATGCTACGAAAGAAGCTAAAAATGAGTTGAAAGGCGATAAAAAGGAATTACACCAAGATAAAAAAGCAGCTCGTGAGGACAAAAAATCGCTTCACCAAGATAAAAAAGAACAAAAAGAAGTAAAAAGAGAAGGACGTAAAAACGGATAATTCTTAACATGATAAAAAAAATGGTGTCTGAATTTCAGACACCATTTTTTTATGTGATAAATTGATGTTAGTGTTTTGCTAAATAATCAGCAACACCATCAAAAGAAGCTTTCATTCCTTCGTCACCTTTTGTCCAGTTTGCAGGACAAACTTCACCATTTTCTTCGAAGAATTGTAAAGCATCTACCATACGTAAAGCTTCATCTACGTTTCTTCCTAATGGGAAATTGTTCACCAATTGGTGCATTACTACTCCGTTTTTGTCGATCAAGAATAAACCACGGTAAGCAATCATTGGTCCTGTAGCATATAAGTTACCATCAACATCGTAATCATACTCACCAGCTAACACACCATACGCTTCAGAAATCGTTTTAGACGTATCTGCAATAATTGGGTAAGTAACACCTTCAATTCCACCTTTGTTTTTTGGTACTTGTAACCACCCCCAGTGAGATTCTTCTGTATCTGTAGAACATGCTACAACTTTCGCTCCACGTGCTTCGAAATCTGCTAATTTCGCTTGGAAAGCATGTAATTCAGAAGGACAAACGAATGTAAAATCTTTTGGGTAGAAAAATAAAACTACTGGATTTTTTCCTACGTATTGGTCTAATGAAAAACCAGAAACTACTTCACCACCATTGATTACTGCGCCTGCAGAGAAATGTGGAGCCTTTTTACCTACTAATACACTCATAATATTATATTTTTAGAATTTACCATTATATATTCACTTCAAATTTACGAAACGATTTTCGGAGAATAATCTAATAATTGTTAATTCGTGATTAATTATTTCACTGCTGCCAATAAAGCTTCCACTAAAGATTCGTTAACGTCTCCATACTTGTTGTTGTAATCTTCTGATGCTAATTTGATTACCTCAAATGCTTCTTCTTTTCCATATACATGGGTGATTTCCACATTTTTTGCACCACCATCCAAATCTTTGTATGTTAAGAAAAAGTGACGTACACGGTCAATTACCATTTTTGGCATTTCAGTAATATCGTTGATGTCGCCATACGCTTGGTCACCTTTTAAGACGGCGATGATTTTATCGTCTGCTTCTCCGCCATCCAACATTCGAAATCCACCGATCACTTTTGCTTCGCACAAGATATTTGAGTGGTTAAATCCTCTTTCACTGATTACGCAGATATCCAATGGATCACAGTCACCAGTAATATTATTTCTTCCCGTTTTTTCATTTGCAAATGCTGCAACTTTTTCATCACAGTATGTTTTAGGAACAAATCCATATAAACAAGGCATGTGATTAGATAATTTTTGTGGACGATCTACCATAATATGTCCAGATGGTTTGTCAATCTCATATTTGATAGCATCTGCTGGAGTAATTTCTATATATGCGTTTACAATTGCAGGAGCTTTTTCACCTATTTCAATTCCATGCCAAGGATGTGACACAAAACGTTGACTCATGATATCGATGATTTTTTTTACTTCTTCTTTCATATTGTGATAATTTAACTTTTTGATATTTATCGCAAATATAGTGACTAGTGATATATTTTATTTGACTGTTAGGTTTAAATAATCAGAAACTAAGTAGGAGGGTATAGCAAAACCTACACCTTCTGTGCTATAACCAACCAATTTTGAAACCACAATTCCATGAAGTTGTCCTTGAGAATCAAAAATCGGACCTCCGCTATTTCCTCCATTAATTGACATACCTAATTGTAAATATTTATTTTCATTAACATCTCTAATAGATGATACAATACCAACAGATACACTTTGTCCAAGTTCGATTGATTTTGGAGCACCAATAGTATAAACATCCATCATAATTTCAGCTTTATCTTTAGTATCTAAGTGAAACGCTTTATCAAAAGTATAGTCGACCTTTAGTAAAGCTACATCTCTATATTTATTAAACCTTACAATTTTTGCTGGAATTTCTTTACCTGTAGATGTAACTACAATTACTTCTTTTTGTTTATTACTTATACTTCCAGCAATAACATGATAGTTGGTAATTAGATAGCCATTTTTTGAAATTGCAAAACCAGATCCGTGACCTGCATCTTTTCCATTTTCTTTTGTTTTTACAATTGCTGTAGCCTTAAAAGCATCAATTTTATTTGTTACTCTATCACTACCCGATATAGTAGATATTAATAAATTTTCGTCTTTTAACTTTAAATCTTTATTGATTTTTAATTGTTGCACAAAACTTTTATTCTTGTGTAATTTGATATATGAATTTGAAACTGCATCACCCACCATTTTAGCAAACCCTGAATATTTATTATCCGTATTATTATAATCATAAATGGACATAAAATTGCCTGAAAGTTCTGTTGTAACAATAGAATCAATTATTTCATCATAAGTGTTTTTCAAGTACCAAGTTAAATCTAATTTAGCTTTATAAAAACGATCCCATTTCGTGCTTATGTTATAATTTGTTATTTTTTTAATGGATGCTTCAAGTACGATTGTATTATTTTGATCATTAAAGATTTTGTTTACTGTATCAATAAATTTTGTTTCTTTTAATGTTTTATATAACTCATAACTGTATTCTGTATCGTCTGTTTTAATTTGATTTTTA
>CANCJF010000217.1 GCA_947378245.1 Bacteroidota bacterium | reverse complement strand
AAGCGTTTTTACGAATGATACGGTTGCTGATTATTTCAATGCAAATTTTATCACGACCAAGATTGACATGGAAAAAGGGGAAGGAATAGAATTTCGAAAAAAATATCAAGTATACTGTTTTCCCAATCTATTATTCATAAATGGTGAAGGTGAAGTAATTCACAGAAGAGGTGGCGGAATGACTCCTGCAAACTTTATTGCGTTTGCGAAAGAAGCGCAAGGAACAATAAATACCTATCAAGCATTTGCTAAAGAGTATGAAACTAAAAAAACGGACGCTCAATTCTTAAGCAATTATCTTGCATATCTAAGTAAAACATGTATGCCTTACGATGAGATCGTAGCTAATTACTTCGAAACTCAATCCGTTGATCAATTGAGTACACGAACGAATTGGAACATGTTCTTCAATTATGTAAAGTCTTACAACAATAAAGCATTCATTTATGTTGGTAATAACATATCTAAATTTTACAACTTATACACGAAAGACTCAGTAGACCTTAAATTAATAGACGTTTTGTATAAAAGTGGTCAAAAAGCTGTGTTTGAAAAAAGAAATGCAGACTCTTCTTACAATGCATTCAAAAATGACATTTCCAAATTCCCTGAAAACATTGCAAACAATGTAATTTTTCATTTGGATATAGATAAAGCTGGATTCAAAAAAGATTGGGTAACCTATGGTGATTTATTATTAGCTAAAGGCGATTTATACCTTTCTCCAAAAGAATACAATGGAATCGCTTGGAAAATTTATGAGAATGTCGACAACCCTAAAGTGCTTGAAAAAGCAAGTCAATGGATGAAAAAATACATCGACGAAAATCAAAACAATTCGAAGACTTCATTATACGCTGAATACGACACTTACGCTTCAGTACTTTACAAATTAAAACTTAAAAACGAAGCGCTTGTCGCAGCAAACGAAGCTTTAAAAAGAGGAAAATCTTCAAATCAAGATGTTGTAGACACTGAAAAATTAATTGAAAACATAAAAAAACTCTAACATGAAAACAATATTCTTATTAGCGTTATTATTCATAGGTTTTAACACTTATTCCCAAGCAGATACACTGAAATACAAAGGAACATTCAACGGTATTCCTACTGTTTTTAAATTTGTGGTTACAGTAACAAATAAAGGTTGTCTCATTTCATTCGATGGATTTTACTTTAGTAAAAAACATAAAAAAGATATTACATTTTCAGGAAAATTTGATTCATGCGCCAAACACGCTGACCCAGATGCTCCAATTATGATGGATGAAATGAATGGAGATGTTACCATAGGAAAATTTTTATTCTTTAACATTGGCGCTGAAAAATGCTTAGGAGAATGGGTGAGCGCCGACGAAAAAAAACATTCAAACCTCAATTTAATTCTCCAAAAACCAAAAAAATAACCCGTACAGATGCACTATAGTGCGTCTCCATAAAATAATTCACATATAAAATCACTATAGTGCGTCTCCTAAAATTTTATACTCACACACGCAATGCTTTGCGTCTCCCAATACTTACACATCTACTTAGCGAAAATTTATTGCATCTCCCAGCTTAATTCATTCCCTACTCTTTTCACAATTAAGGAAAAATTATCATAACGACATCAAAATTTTCCTATTTTTCTGTATATTTAATACAAACTAACAAAATCATGACGAATAAAAACGTTGACAAAACATTTAAATTATTACTCCCATTTCATGTTATAATGAGTGAAGATTGTAAAATCGAATCCATTGGAATTAGTATTGAAAATCTATTTCCTTCACTCAATTTAGGGGATGACTTTTGTGAAAATTTCTCCATTGATGGTGTAGAATCTTTCGATACAATAAATAAACTTTCAAATCTTAATAATAAACCAATTATCCTCTCATACAATAAGTACGACCATATCCATTTTACTGGTATCATAGAATATCTGGAGCAAGAAAATAAGTATATTTTCATAGGAAATCCACACTTAAATGCTCGTGATATAATAATAGAAAAAACACTTAAAGAGATAGATTTAGATAAGCTCAATTCAATCAAAGGTTTACTAGAAGTTTTCAAGAATAAACAAATCACCAATTTAGAATTTAAAGACCTACTTGTAAAGGTAAGTCAACATAAAAAATTAAACAAACAACTTGAAAAAGCACTTAAAGAAACGCAACGTGCATCTGATTCAAAAGAAGCTTTTTTAGCAAATATGAGTCACGAAATCCGTACACCACTCAATGGTATCATCGGAATGATTCGTAAATTAAGGAAAGAAAATCCATCAATCACACAACAAAACTACATCGACAATGCTTTGCGTGCATGTAAACATTTATTATCACTAATCAATAATATTCTCGATTTTACAAAAATTACAGCAGGTGAATTGAACTTAGAAAAAATCGATTTTAATTTAGAAGATGAAATTGACGATGTTAAAAAAATATTAGGTAGTCAAGCATCGGATAAGGAACTAAATTTTGAAATTGAGGTCAGCCCAAATCTTGCAAAAGCATTCATCGGTGACCCATCAAGAATTCGTCAAATACTAATAAACATTATAGGAAATGCAATTAAATTTACTGAAAAAGGATTTGTAAAAATTGAGTGTAAACCAATTGAAACAATAGATAGCCATCAACTCGTTGAATTAAAAATTATTGACAGTGGTATAGGAATGAGTGAAAAATATCTAGCCAGAATCTTTAATAAATTCCAACAAGAAGATGCTTCAAATACACGTCGCCACCAAGGTACTGGATTAGGTATGACAATCACAAAAGAACTCATCGAATTGATGAATGGTAAAATTGAGATTTCTAGCGAAAAAGGAATAGGTACAGAAGTAAACGTACGCATCAATTTTCCAATTGGAAATCCAGATCACATTGAAATTATTGATACCAATATCAATACTTCTATCCTTGAAGGTAAATCAATTTTAATTGTTGAAGACAATGAAATGAATCGTTACGTGGCCATTAACACACTTGAACCATATAATGTAAAAATTACAGAGGCACAAAATGGCGAACGGGCAGTTGAAATCCTTAAAAAACAATCATTTGACGTGATACTTATGGACCTGCAAATGCCGATAATGGGTGGTGAACGAGCAACTGAAATTATTCGAAATGATCTAAAAATTGACACTCCAATAATCGCCCTCACTGCAAATGCGTTCCTAAAAGAATTAGAGAAATGTATCGCTTTAGGTATGAACAACTACATTATAAAACCTTTTGAAGAAATTCATTTTCTAAAAATTATCATTAAAGAAATTACAAAAAAACAACAGTTAAACGAAGATGTTCAATTATACAATCTTACTCGTTTGTATGAAATGGCAAATGGAAATAGCGATTTTGTTCCAAATATGCTTAAGTTGTTTTTAAGTCTTGTGCCTAAATCCATTGAACTTATTAATGATTCCTCGAAAAAAAACGACATTGAGACTATTCGGAAAACTGCTCACAAAATAAAACCATCTATTAATAATTTAGGGATTGTTAGTTTAAAAGAAGATATATTAATTCTTGAAAAATGGGACGAACAAAATCATTCTAACGAAGAACTCAAAAATGCATTAAATAATGTATGCACTGTGATTAATCAAGTCGTAGACGCTATTTACTCTAAAGAAAAAATATCTCAGTAATTTTTTTTAAATTTGTTCTTATTTTAATACGAAGATTCTCGTAATTAATAACTGAATAAAGAAAACAAAATGAATGATTTAAAAATATTCTTAGTAGATGATGATGCTTTTTATTTAAGTATCTTAAAACAACATTTGCACAATATTGGATGTGAAAATGTATCTACGTTTGAAAATGGAACAGATTGTCTAAACCAACTTCAAGATAAACCAGATGTTGTCTTTTTAGATTATTCAATGGATACATTAT
>CANCJF010000216.1 GCA_947378245.1 Bacteroidota bacterium | reverse complement strand
AGAACACTATTTTCATGGGTAGTGAGCCTTCCATTATGGCTATATCAGACGATGGTCAATTCATTTATACGGGATTTAATGGAGCAGCAACTATTAGAAAGTTTAATGTAACAACACAAACAGCTGGATTACAATTCCCCTTAGGAAATGATTCCTTTTTAGGTCCTTATTATGCTGAAGATATTGAAGTAATTCCAGGTCAACCAAATTCGATTGCCGTTGCCAGAAAGTATACTACTGTTTCTCCGAGATTTGCAGCTGTTGCCATTTATGATAATGGTGTAGTAAGACCTACTGTTGCTGACTGGTACGGAAATGGTGAAATTAGTAATCAAATAGAGTTTAAAAATTCTTCATTGTTATTTGGTTATGATAATGAAAGTACTGCCTATTCTTTTAATAACTTGGTGGTAAATAGCTCAGGAGTTTCATTGATTTCTGGGAATGCTATTTCTGGTGGATTTATGTCTAATGCCAATTTTGTATATGCTGGAAATAATCATGTTTATTTTCCAAATGGAATGTCTTTGGATGTTTCTTCAACACCATTCCTTGATGGAACGTTCCCTAATGTAAATGGCCCCGTTGCATACGATATTACGAATAATTTAGTTTGTTTCGGCATCAACAATAGTGGTAATATCATTTTCAAAAGATTCAATGCCAATACTTTTTTGACTTATGATTCCTTAAGCATTACACAAGCGTTTGGAACAGTAAAAAAAATAATATCTTGTGGGCATGGAATGTACGCTATGATTACCAGTGATGACAAAGTAGTAATTATAAATGATGCTGCATTATCAAATGAAAAATTTACGGAAAGAAAGATTTCCGTTTACCCAAACCCAGTTGCCAATATTTTGAATTTTGATGCTGGCAACGTGCAGATTGAAAGCATAGCTATATATGACATGGTGGGTAAAAAAATTATGGATAATAAAATTTCACAAAATACCATCGACCTGTCTTTTTTAGAGACAGGAATGTATATAATTGAATTAAAAGATAAAAACAATAATATTTTTTCAAATAAATTTTTGAAGAAATAACGAAATTATAATTGATGAAAGTAACCATAGACGGTCAAGAAATTGAAGTAGCACCAGGAACAACAATCCTGCAAGCAGCGCGTATGATTGGTGGCGAAAGCGTTCCTCCAGCAATGTGCTATTATTCTAAATTAGAAGGTAGCGGCGGAAAATGCCGTTGTTGTTTAGTGGAAGTTGCCAAAGGAAGCGAAGCCGATCCAAGACCAATGCCAAAATTAATGGCTTCTTGTGTAACAGGATGTCAAGATGGAATGGAAGTTAACAGCAAATCTTCAGAAAGAGTTACGGAAGCGAGAAAATCGGTGACGGAATTCTTGTTGATAAACCACCCTTTGGATTGCCCAGTTTGTGATCAAGCGGGAGAATGTGATTTGCAAAACTTAAGTTTCAAACACGGAAAATCAGAAACAAGATTCATCGAAGAAAAAAGAACTTTTGAGCCAGAAGATATTGGTCCAAATATTCAATTGCACATGAATCGTTGCATTCTTTGTTACCGTTGTGTAATGGTTGCTGATCAATTGACAGACAATCGCGTGCACGGAGTTATGGATCGAGGTGATCATTCCAACATTTCAACGTGTATTTCAAAAGCGATTGACAATGAATTTTCAGGAAACATGATTGATGTTTGTCCGGTTGGTGCTTTAACCGACAAGACATTCCGATTCAAATCAAGAGTATGGTTTAGCAAACCTTATGATGCCCATAGAAATTGTCCAACTTGTTCTGGAAAAACTACTGTTTGGATGTTTGGTGACGAAATTCAACGAGTTACTGGAAGAAAAGATGAATTCCACGAAGTAGATGAATTCATTTGTAACGGATGTCGTTTTGACCACAAAGATCCAAAAGACTGGGTTATTGAAGGGCCTAGAAAATTCGAGAAAGATTCGGTAATTAATCAAAACAAATACAACCGAAAACTAGAACCAGTTCATATTGCTACCGAGGATAAAATCCTAAAAGGTCGAGAAGAAGACCGAAAAAAAATCAGTATGGTAAAAATTCCATTGAGTAAAGAAGAAGAGGACGAATTTAAAAAAGGGAATCTTTAGATGATAGATAGTACAATCATAATTGAAAAAAGTGTCATTATTGTAGCAGTATTTGCTATTACAATGGTTATGGCGATGTATTCTACGCTTGCAGAAAGAAAAATAGCCGCTTGGCTTCAAGACAGAATTGGACCAAACAGAGCTGGCAAGGGTGGGATATTACAGCCACTTGCAGACGGATTAAAATTATTCTCAAAAGAAGAATTTGAACCAAATACTCCAAACAGATTTTTGTTTTTTGTAGGTCCCGCAATTGCAATGAGCACCGCTTTGATGACTAGTGCAGTAATTCCTTGGGGCGATAAATTACATCTTTTTGGAAGGGATATTATACTTCAAGCAACTGATATTGACGTGGCTTTGTTATATATTTTCGGGGTCGTATCTGTTGGTGTATATGGAATCATGATTGGAGGTTGGGCTTCTAATAATAAGTTTTCATTGATGGGCGCCGTTCGGGCAGCATCGCAAATGGTTTCTTATGAAGTAGCGATGGGACTTTCTATGATTGCACTTTTGATGATGACTGGAACGCTTAGTTTACGAGAAATTTCTGCGCAACAAGCAGGAATGAACTGGAATGTTTTTTACCAACCCGTTTCTTTCTTAATATTTTTAATTTGTGCTTTTGCCGAAACCAATAGAACTCCGTTTGATTTGGCCGAATGCGAAAGTGAATTAATTGGTGGATATCACACGGAATATTCTTCTATGAAAATGGGATTCTATTTATTTGCTGAATATGCTAATATGTTTATTTCGTCTACTATTTTAGCGGTTTTATTCTTTGGGGGTTATAATTATCCTGGAATGAGTTGGGCGGTAGAAAATTGGGGAGTTAATAGTGCAAATGTTATAGGAATTGTCGTTTTATTTTCAAAAATATGTGGGTTTATCTTTTTCTATATGTGGGTGCGTTGGACGATTCCAAGATTTAGATACGATCAATTGATGCATTTGGGATGGCGAATTTTGATTCCGCTTTCAATTGTGAATATAATAATTACTGGAATTGTGATATTAAGACATGACATTATGGTCTATTTAGGACTATAATTTTGTTTTAGAAATAAAGAGTTGAAATAAAGAAAAGCCTAGCCCTGATTGAAGTGGAAATCCTTTGTGAAACAAAGATTGAAACGAAAAGCAGGAAAAAGCTTCAAAAAATAAAAAAAGTAAAAATGAACATAGAAAGCATTTCCTTATCGGGAAGAAAAAAAATGGTCTCCAACAAGGAGATGACTTTTTTGGAAAAAATGTATCTGGTGGCGATTATCAAAGGGTTGTTTATTACGATTAAACACTTATTTCGTCGAAAAGTAACGATTCAATATCCAGAGCAAGTTCGGGAAATGAGCCCTGTTTATCGTGGACAACACCAGTTGAAACGCGATGAAGAAGGTCGGGAAAACTGTACTGCTTGTGGGTTGTGCGCATTGTCGTGTCCTGCAGAAGCTATCACGATGAAAGCCGAAGAACGCAAAGCTGATGAAAAACATTTGTATCGCGAAGAAAAATATGCTTCGATTTATGAAATCAATATGCTGCGTTGCATTTTTTGTGGTTTATGCGAAGAGGCTTGTCCGAAAGACGCAATTTACTTAACAACTTCAAAAGTGTTGGTTCCTGCTAGTTATGAAAGAGAAGATTTCATTTTTGGAAAAGATAAATTGGTGATGCCATTAGATGTGGCAATTAGAAATGCTCAACTTAAAAACGCGAACTAATGTCGATGCTATTAATAATTTTTTGTGTTTTGGCTGCTATTTCAATAGCAACCGCTTTTTTGACTATTTATAGCAGAAATCCAATTCATAGTGCTATTTATCTAGTGATTTGCTTTTTCTCGATTGCGGGA
>CANCJF010000215.1 GCA_947378245.1 Bacteroidota bacterium | reverse complement strand
TCAGCGAGCGTAATTTGACCTGTTAATGTAAACGTATAAACATCTGCTCCTATTTGTTTTCCAGCAACAGCATCTTGATTTCTTAAACCTCTTGCACCTTGTTTGTTATTGAAATATTCTGAACGAAGGCCTAATGAAAATTTGTCTGTGAATTTCCAAGCTGCATATATATTATATCCACTCCAATTTTTGGTTTTAATTGTATCTGCTTTATCAATTAAACTAGCGATCCCAGGAGAGGATGCATCTTGGTTTCCTTTTTGAGTTCCTAACAAAGTCCAGAAACCTAGGTTCAATTTTTCAGTTACTTGAAAAGACCCATTTAAGTCATAAATAGAAAAATTTGCTTTAGGCAAGTAACCTGATGCAGTTGGGTTTGCTTCGTTGGAAGTAAAATAATTTGCATAGATAGCATATCCTGTTTTCGGTGTAAATGCTACTTGTCCTACAATTCCTTTTGCACGGTTATTATCATCTAAATGATCGAAACCATTTACAATACCAACCATCGCACCAAACTTATCATTGAATTGATAATTCGCTTTAACACCAGTGTGATAGAAAGGAACACCACTATTAAAAGTATGGTTGATTGAATAATGGAAGTTTAAAGAAGATTCGATGTATTCATAACCAATGTGTGTACTGAATTGACCAGCACTAAAAGATAGTTTCTCTGTTGCATTAAATTTAAAAAACGCTTGTTTAATCATTAAACCAGAAACGATATCAGATCCGATTTTATAACCTAAAGGTGTAGCCGAATTTGGTAAGTTACCATAGTTGCCGTATTGACCAGAAGGTCCGTAAACTAAATCTGCAACCATTTCTGATCTTTTATTCGTATACTTAAAAACCGTTTGAACCATTCCTAGATTAAATTGGTCTACTTTACGATCAAAACCACGACCTGCTTTAACCGTTGGCTGTCCCATATTGTCTTGGGAAAGTGGATTATTAAAATTTGTAAAATAATAACTATCTATGAATCCATTAATTGACAGTTTTCCTTCTTCGTTTTTTGTTGTATCGGTTTGTGAAAAAACGATACTTGACGCAAGTACGAAAGCTGCACTTACTAATTTAGATTTAAATTTCATTATTAAAACAATTATAATTAATGCGTAAATATACTTATAAAAAACCTGACGTAAAATAGGTTATTAAACGCAAAATTAAAATTATCTAACTTTTTAAAAAAAAGTGTATTTATACAATGATTTAAATCCACTTTTCTTTCATTGCTTTCACCACCAATTCTACGGAGTTTTTGACTTTCATTTTCGCCATTATATTTGTACGGTGTGTATTTACTGTACGATCGCTGATATACAGTTGATCTGAAATTTCTTTATTACTCCACCCTTCTGCAATGGCTTTGATAATTTGTATTTCTCTTTTTGTAAGTTCATGAAGGTCATTATATTCAGGATTCTCTTTTAATTTTAGTTTAATGGATTCTAATGTTTCCTCGTTAATTAATTTACTAAAATATTCTCCCCCATTGTGTACTGTCTCGATGGCCGTCGTCAATTCTTCCAATTCACTGTTTTTCATCACATATCCATGAGCACCAGCAGATAATGCTTTCAAAATGTATTGTTCTTCATCATGCATGGTAAGCATAATGATTTTTGAATTTGAAAAAGATTTCGCAATTTTTTTAGCACACTCAATACCTGTTTCACCGGGCATATTGATATCTAATAAAACTACATCTGGTTTTGTGTTTTTGATGATTTCTAAAGCTTCTGGACTTGAATTTGCTTCCCCAACAATCAGAAAGTTTTTATTCTTTGCTAAAATTGTTCTGAATCCTTTTGTTACCAATGCGTGGTCGTCGACTAAGACTATTTTAATTTTATTTTTCATGATCGAAATTGTTAAACGGGATAATCATTAACACTATTGTTCCTTTATTTTTTTCACTAATTACTTCAAATTTAGCATCTATCAAACTTGCTCGTTCTCTCATATTCATCAAGCCATTTGAAATTTTAGCTAATGGAGCAAAAATATCAAATCCAATTCCGTCGTCGGTAAATTGAATTAATAAATTATTTACATCAATAAATTTTATTTCCAGATTTATTCTAGTTGCACCTGCGTACTTTAACGCATTATTAAGCGATTCTTGTACAATTCGATAAATTGTAATTTCTTGTTTCTTTGTTAACCCGACTTGTTCTACAAAGTTATCGTATTCAAAATTAACTTTTATTTCTTTGTTGGGAATCACTAAGAGTGTTTTAAGCGCTGGGATTAAGCCTAAATCTACAATTGCACTCGGCATCAAATTATTAGAAATTCTTTTCACCTCATGAATCGTATTATCTATCATCATTTTTGCAATCTTTGTTTCAGCCTCTACCTCTTCTATTGAAAGGCCTTCTAACGAGGTGATTTCCAAACGAATTGCCGTTAACATTTGTCCTATTCCATCATGTAAATCTTTTGAAATTCGTTGACGTTCTTCTTCTTGGCCTTGAATCATCATTCCTAGGTTTTTTTGACGTAGTAGATTTTCCGCATTTTTACGTTCCATTTCCAACATAGAGAATTTTAATTCACGTTGAGCCACTTTTTCTGAGATATCAGATATTCTTACTAGCAAGTGATAGACGCCATTTATTTCAAACTTTTTAATGCGTGTTTCACCAATAAATAGTTCATTATTTTCTTTTTTATTTTTTTCTTCAAAAACAACAAAATCATGCTCCAATAATTCACCTTCGATCCATGTCCAAAACGTTATTTTATCTTCGATATTGAACAACTGCTTATAAGACACAAAACTAGAGTCATCTTCAAGGACAAATAATTCTTTGGCAGTATTATTGTAAAAAATAATTTTCTCCGTATTTAAGCTCACTAAAAATAAAGCATCCGGAGATTGATTATACACTTCTTCTAACATCATCTTTTGCTGCGTCAACTCATTTTCAATGGTACTTTTCGTTGTTGTATTCATCATCTGTAACACTACTCCTATTACTTCATTGAATTTATCAAATACGGGAATATATACATATTCATAATAAATTTTGGATATGTTATTTTGCAAGTAAACATGTTGATTTTTTACAATTTCACCTGAAATAGCCAAATCATAACTATGTTTAAATTTTGGGATATAATCTTTTGAAAAATAGAATTCTATTTTTTTTCCCTTTTTTATGCTCTGGTTAAAATAAAGTTCAAATTCAGACTCTGCTTTTTTATTAAACCAATGAATTTCAAAATTTCTATTTATAAAAATCATCGGAGTTGTAAGGCTATTGTATATCGCCATTAATTTTTCTTTAGATTCAAAAAGTGCATTGTCTTCTTTACGTGTGTCCTTAATAATAAGTATGGTAAATACTATCACCAAAAAAAAACTAACTAGTAAAGCAATGTGATTCAATTGTTGAAAATTCATCGTTGAAAATGAACTTTCATAAAGTACACCTTCAAAGAAAAAATTAGTAATCATTCCGAATATACAGATACTGATCGCAGCGGTTAATGCCCACGAAATTCTTTCAAAATCATATAGTTTTATTAATACTAGGGATAATGGTATAAAATAAATTGAAATTTCTACCGAATTAGGCAAGAATAAGGCCCAAATTGTGAGCGAGGAGGTAGATAGAATTACAAAAATTATTTTGGCAAGTTCATGAAATTTTCCTGCATTGAGAATATTTACGATAATGAATAAAAAGCTAAAAAAAACGCTAATTGTACTAATCCAAGCATTTCCAGTCATTGCATAAAACACAAATACCTGAGCAATTGAAATTAATATTCCAATCAGTGATAAATAATGAAGTAACGTTTGTCTAGCTGTAAGCATATACCTATGTGCGACTCCGCTGGAGTCGATAAGTTGATGAAATTTAAAATGCTAAATTAAAAAAAAAATCGACCCCTTTGGGGTCGCGAGCAATGTGGGACTCCGCTGGAGTCTGTTGGGATGGGTTAAGGGAT
>CANCJF010000214.1 GCA_947378245.1 Bacteroidota bacterium | reverse complement strand
TTGGATCTTTGATGTGTTTGCGTCGAATTTTCTGATTTTGCATGCCAATTTCTTCCCCGTAATAGATGAAGGGTGTTCCGCGAAGTGTAATCAATAAAATACTGGCAATGTGTGCTTTTTCTGCTTTATTTCTACCAATGCCTAGTCGGTTGTAACTACGCAATAAATCATGGTTACTCAACACATAACTCGGCCATGCTTTTTCTGGTAAATTTCGTTCCCACGTTTCAATGCATTTGTAATATTTCTTCGCATTCCAAAAACGGAAAATCAAGGAAAAGTCAAACGCCAAGTGCAGTGCATTATCCCCTTCTCCGAGGTAATTTATCACAGTCGCATTATTTCCTGGTGGTGGCGTATAAATTTCACCTACCAACATTCTATCTTCGTAGGTATCCAATAATTGCCTTAATTTTCGAACAATTTTAATCGAAGAACCTCTATTCCTGCTGTACAAGCGATCTTTGGTTGGTCTTCCCCATTTGATAAAAGGATTGTCTCGAAATTTTTCGTCTTTCACGATGTAGTTAATCACATCCAAGCGAAAACCATCTACGCCGAGGTCCAACCAAAAACGAATTTCCTCAAAAAAGGTATGGTGTAACTCTTTGTTTCGCCAATTTAAATCGGGCTGGTCTTTCAAAAAACTATGGAGGTAATATTGTTGGGTAGATTCATCCCACTGCCAAGCACTACCACCAAACGCAGAACGCCAGTTGGTCGGCACTTTTCCATTGCGCTTGTTTTTCCAGATGTACCAATCTCGTTTGGGGTTATCGATTGATGAACGCGATTCTACAAACCAAGGATGTTCGTTAGAAGTATGATTCATCACCATATCCATCACGATTTTGATGTCATGTGCATGTGCGAGTGCTAACAGTTCTTTGAAATCTTCCATGGTACCATAGGAAGGATCTATGGCTCGATAATTAACAATATCATAACCGTAATCTTTCATCGGTGATTCATAAATCGGAGAAAGCCAAATTGCTTTAATACCTAACTGAATCAAATAGTCAAAACGTTCAATGATTCCTCGTAAGTCGCCAATTCCATCGTTATTACTATCCTTAAAACTTCGAACGTATAAATGATAAACGACACCGTGTTTCCACCAAACGTAGTTTTCCTTATTCACTTCACCCATTACATTTACTTGAACCCACTGAAGTAAAAGTAAGCACTGCAAATTCCTAGTGTATAGTCTTTATGTGAAGTTTTTGTTAATTCACTCTACCTCCCACGCAACCACTCCAAGGTTATACGGTTAAATTCTTCTGCTTGTTCGATATTGACGATGTGTCCACAATTTTCTACCACAGCCATTGTACCTTGTGGTTCCAATTTTGCCATTTTCTTCACATCTTCGATAAACATGTGATCTTGTCTCCCAGAAATGAATAAATTCGGTAAGCCATGTGGTTCTTTCTGAAAACGTTTTAATAGACTATCTAAGTAACGTGTGATTCCGAACCAGCGAATAAACTCTGATTTTTTCATTTTTTTCGCTTCGTGAATAAACACTGCACGCGATTTGGCATGGTTTCTTCGTGGTAAGATGATTACAGCAAACAAAGTATATAAAAACATGAAAGGAACCACTTTTTTAAGCGTGTTTCCAACGATAATTAAAAACCGAGAGAAATTCGTCAGACTGATAATCGCACCAGACATGACCATGGAAATGATTCGCGAAGGATCTAATTCTACCAATTGACGAATGAGAATGGTTCCAAGTGAAACCCCTACAAAATGTGCACGATCAATTTTGTTGAAATCCAATACATCATAGACTTCTTGTGCGATGGAAGGAAACGAATACACCAATTGTTTATTGACCTCATCATCGACTTTCGTGCGTCCGTGTCCGCGTAAATCAATCAATAATAAGTTGTACTCTTTACGAAATGCATTGATTTGTTTGAACCAAATGGTCGAACTCCCTCCTGCCCCATGGATAAAAACGACCCAAGGTGCATTCGAATTTGCGTGTCTATAAATGATGTGGTGTAGCATTCTCTGATTGAAGTTGGCCCCAAACATACAGAGAAGAGACGATAAAAACTAAATTTCCAATACCTAATATTCCAATTTGTGTAAACCAGTTAGACAAATCCCTTCCCCATAAATCCATGGAATCAAAGGAAAACAGAAGCATTCCTAGCGAAAACAACACCCAATACTGCCAATTTCGCGTTTGAAAAGATCTGTAGAATAAAAACATGATTAACGGAATTGACAGCAAAAAATGTTGACTATCTGTAATGAAAAAATTAGGGGTAAAAGCCATAAACAAGGAAAGGAAAAACAAGTAATTCAAAGTTGTAACTTCCTTCCCTTTCATTTTCACCACCAAAAACACGATTAATAACCCCAAACCAATGAATGAATACAACCACGAAGGTTTTAAACCAAAATACGTGTGTACCAAATATTGTAGTGACTGTGGACTTGTCAAATATTCTCCATGAGATGATAAGGCTCCAAACCAACCAAGCCAAAGATTCAAATTCTTTGTCCATCCAAAAACAAGTAAGGGCAACAGAAAACTCATAGCTCCAAATGCGATTAAATAAAGTATTTCTTTCCATTTACCTAAAAACAACATGGGAACACAAATCAGGATCATAATTGGCTTTAAGACAATCATCACTGCCCAAAACAATGTTGTAAGCACTAACTTTTTTTTGTGGGTAAAGAAGGCTCCTAAAACAAACAACAACAATAAAATGAGATTTACGTTTCCAAGATGTAGTTCCCGAGTGATGTGAATGGCAATCACCAAAAAGGATAAAAACAGAAATAAAAATTGTTTTTTAATAACTCCTAAATAGGCTTCCAAAATATGTTTCCATAGTGGTAATGCTATTCCTAACGAAAAGACCAAGAAAAATAGGTGTAAAAATTTCATTTTACCAAACGTCAACAACACATAAGGTGCAAAAAACACGAGTGTTGTAGGAGCATATTTAAAATAGCCTGTATCTAAACCGTACGAATGTTTATAAGGATTATTTCCTTTAAAAAAATCATTCGTCGCTTCGAAATACACCAAGAAGTCGTTGGTAAATAACTTCCCATTATTCAACTCAACAAAAATAAACAACATAGAAAAGGAAACCACAAGAAGTAGGTAACCTAAGGTTGAATTGTTTTTGAAGAGTTGTTTAAACATTTGTAAATCTTACTTTTTGATTCAGAACTAAACTCCCCCTTTTTCCTTCGACTCCGCTCAGGAAGACTCTCGACTCCGCTCAGGAAGACAGGGGAACTATAATTACATATTTCTTCTATATTGACCACCTACTTCAAACAAGGCATTTGTGATTTGACCCAACGAAGAATGTTTACATGCTTCCATCAAAGTTTCAAATACATTTTTGTTGTGAATTGCCGCTAACTGTACATCACGAATTGTTTTTGCAGTATCGTCTTTTTTGAAGTCATGCAAGGCATTCAACATCGAAATTTGGTATTGCTTTTCTTCTTCTGTCGCACGGATCACTTCACTCGGGATAATCGTTGGTGAACCTTTTGAACTTAAGAAGGTATTTACCCCAATAATTGGATATTCTCCTGTGTGTTTCAATGTTTCGTAGTACAACGATTCTTCTTGAATTTTTGAACGTTGGTACATCGTTTCCATTGCTCCTAACACACCTCCACGTTCCGTAATGCGATCAAATTCAGCTAATACTGCTTCTTCGACTAAATCCGTCAATTCTTCAATGATGAAACTTCCTTGTAATGGATTTTCGTTTTTCGCTAGACCTAACTCGCGGTTGATAATCAACTGAATCGCCATTGCACGACGCACAGACTCTTCCGTTGGTGTTGTAATCGCTTCGTCATACGCATTCGTATGTAAGGAATTACAGTTATCGTAAATCGCATACAAAGCTTGAAGCGTTGTACGAATGTCGTTGAAATCAATTTCTTGTGCGTGTAACGAACGACCAGATGTCTGGATGTGATATTT
>CANCJF010000213.1 GCA_947378245.1 Bacteroidota bacterium | reverse complement strand
AGTGCATTAGTGATTCAATTGAATAATCACATTCCCGAGAATCTTTCACCTGAAATTATTCAAGAGCTACACCTTCTTCCGCGCGAAACAGCCATTAAACAAATACATTACCCTCAAAACTTAGAACTTGCCGAAGCTGCAAAATACAGACTAAAATTTGAGGAATTATTCTTTTTACAACTTGAATTATTACTCCGAAAACAAATTGCGTTACAAAAAAACAAAGGAAATGTCTTTGCTGGAGTCGGAAGTGTTTTCATGGATTTTTACGAGAATCACCTACCCTTTCCGTTAACAAATGCTCAAAAAAGAGTAATACGAGAAATTCGTCAGGATATCAAAAGTGGTCACCACATGAATCGCCTGCTCCAAGGAGATGTTGGTTCTGGTAAAACATTGGTCGCATTACTTTGTATGTTAATGGCGGTTGGAAATGGGTATCAAGCAGCCATCATGGCGCCAACCGAAATATTAGCCCAACAACATTTTGAAACGATTTCTGACTTGGTAAAAAACTTAGCTATAAAGGTTCAAAAATTGACAGGTTCGGTTAAGAAATCGGCTCGTAAAGTAATTCATCAAGAATTAGAAACCGGCGAAGCGCAAATCTTGGTTGGAACACATGCCTTATTAGAAGATAATGTCAAATTCACTAAACTTGGATTGGTTGTCATTGATGAACAACATCGTTTTGGGGTAGCACAACGTTCTCGTTTATGGGCAAAAAGTGAAACACCGCCGCATATTTTAGTCATGACAGCAACTCCAATTCCTCGAACCTTAGCAATGACGGTTTATGGTGATTTGGATGTTTCGGTGATCGATGAATTACCACCTGGAAGAAAACCAATTACTACCGAACATCGATTTGAAGGGGATCGTTCGCGCATTTTTGGTTTTATGCGAAATGAAATTGCCAAGGGTCGACAAGTATATATTGTTTTTCCATTAATAAATGAATCTGAATCCTTGGATTACCATAATTTAATGGAAGGGTATGAATCCGTAACCCGTGCATTTCCAAGACCCCAATACCACGTAAGTATCGTCCATGGTCAAATGAAACCGGAAGCCAAAGATTTTGAAATGCGCCAATTTATTGAGGGTCATACGCAAATCATGGTTGCTACTACCGTGATCGAAGTAGGTGTCAATGTACCGAATGCATCCATTATGATCATTGAAAGTGCGGAACGTTTTGGCTTATCCCAATTACATCAATTACGTGGTCGTGTTGGTCGTGGCTCTGAAAAATCCTATTGTATCTTAATGACCAAAGACAAACTTTCCAAAGAAAGTAAAAAACGTATGGCTACGATGGTTCGCACGCAAGATGGTTTTGAAATCGCAGAAGTCGATCTAGAATTACGTGGACCGGGCGACATAATGGGGACACAACAAAGCGGTATCCTCGATTTAAAAATTGCAGATTTGGTGAAAGACAATCATTTGGTAGTTACTGCACGAGAAAAAGCACGAGAAATTTTACAAAAAGACCCCAATTTAGAATTACCAGAGAATAAAATTATTCGTCATAAAATCATTTCGATTTTAAAGGAGAAACCAAATTGGAGTAAGATATCTTGAAAATAAAAACATGAACAAAATTTATCATCTCATCGACCGGATTTCACCGAAGAACTATTGGTTACAATTATTAACACTAACTTTTTACACTTTATTTTTATCGTTTAGTTTAAACTTAATTCTTTTAGAAGTTATAGGATTAAAAATTGAATATCCTAAAGATGGTACTATCAAAAAAATTCAAAACAACATTTTTCTTTACTTTGCTGTTTTTGTGATTCTAGGTCCATTAATTGAAACTACTATTTTCCAATGGTTACCAACATTGCTTTACAACTATTTTAAAACATCAAAAAAGTTGGAAATCTTATTTTGTGCTATTACTGGAATAATATTTGGTCTCGTCCATAGTTATACGCTAGGCTATCAAATTGCAGTGAGCTTTACAGGAATAATGCTAATTTCTCTTACCATGTATTATTCAGAAAAAGAGAAGAATTACTTCTTGCCAATCTTTTTTATTCATCTTGTGAATAATTCACTCGTGTATTTTCTAAAAGATTCTAATTAAAAGCTTCTTGACTTTAATACTTTAAATTAACCTTCAAAAAAGACATAAATTCATCCGCCCATTTTACGCGTTCATGTCCACCAATAAACGTTGTGATTTTACATTTAATCTGTTTTTGTTTCTCCAGTTTTTTTATCCCTGATATTTCATTATAGGTTTCTTTTGAACCGTAGGAAAAATAATAATTAGACAATAATTTTGTTTCAACATTTTTAACCAAATTTTCATTTATTGAAAAATCACCTCCATACAAGGATGGTAAAATATAGTTTCCAAATAAATTTGGTCTTTCAAAACTTAAGGCTAAACAAAAAGCAGCACCATTGGAAAACCCATACATTGATCGCTCTTCAAATTTTGTCGAAATACTATATTTTTCTTCGGTATATTTAAGAAGTTCTTCATTGAAAAACTTCAGATGAGCGTTAAATAAATGCTTATTATCAATCTTCTTAGAGTTAGAATATGATTTCAAATATTCATAATTACGATATTCCAAAAAATCATTTTCAACTTTTTTTTCATTTGAAAAAACACATACCATGATAAATGGTTTTATAATTTTATGTTCAATCAATGAATCCATTCTGTCAAAGTAAAGACTGTCTGATAAAATCTGACCATCAGTAGCATATACAACAGGGTACTTTACTTTTCTAGAATATTGTGTAGGTAAATAAACATAAAAACTTCTATATTGTTCTAGGTTTTCACTGTAAATACTGTCCAAAACAACATGTTTATTTTTAATTACTGGATTTTGAGAAAAAGCCCGAAATGTAAAAAATAAAAATATAATTGTGAAAAACTTCATTGTATTTAGGTCTTGATATTGAACACAATAATAAGAAATATAACATAATTATTAGAGAACCATTCAAAAAGTTTTTTTTAGCGCCGAGAAATCTTGAGATTTTTGACATATTAGCGTTTTCGAGGTCGCTGAGATTTATTTTTAACTTTGTCAAAAACGAAACAACATTTTTTTCTGCTAAAAGCAGAAATCTCTGCGTTCTCAATAATCGTGTCAATCTTGTAACAGTTCTCCTTATCCTCTGCGAAAATATTCCTAAAACTTCCTAAAATTATTTACTTTTCGATCCAACTTTTCAAAGAGTTTTGAATAAGTTAATATTAAAATTCAGCAATAAAACCTCAATTGTTAATATACTTTTTAGAATAAAGCGGTAAGACTAAAACTTTCTTCCTAAATTTGACTTACAATAATCACTATGGAATATAATACTCAACGTTCTCAGATGTTACTTCCTGAATATGGAAGAAACGTACAAAACATGATTTCCCACGCGATGGAAATCGAAAACAAAGAAGAACGTAACAGCGCAGCTCGAGCAATCATTGAAGTTATGGGGCAATTAAACCCACATTTACGTGACGTAGATGATTACAGACATAAATTGTGGACGCACCTTTTCATCATGTCTAAATTTCAGTTAGATGTAGATTCTCCTTATGAACTACCTAACTTGGAAATATTATATGAAAAACCTCAGCAAATTCCATATCCAAACTCTAAAATTCGTTTTGGTCACTACGGTAAATACACCGAAAAGATATTAAGTAAAACAATGGAAGAATCAGATGAGGATGCTAAAACGTATTTAAAAAATACGATGGCTAACTTCATGAAAAAGCAATATTTAGCCTATAACAATGATGCTGTTGAAAATAATGTCATTGCTCAACACCTTTCTGAAATAACAAACGGTGGATTGACGTTAGAAAACCCAGATATTTTGATGCACACGAATCAGATATTAAAAACAATGGGGATTCAACCAAATAGAAAGAAGCAAAACATGCCTTCTAAAAACAACCAGAACAATAAATTTAAGTTTAAGAAAAAATATTAAGTCATGGCATCTTTCGAAATTCATGGTGGAAAACAATTAAAAGGAGAATTAAC
>CANCJF010000212.1 GCA_947378245.1 Bacteroidota bacterium | reverse complement strand
TCAATTGTGCGATTGCTTTATTTACATCGGCTTCTAACATTTTAATACTTGGGTGCAATCCAATCATTGTTTTATCATACCTATTTGTAAGTAGAATTTTACTTTTAGAATTAACTGGTAAATATTTATTCTGAGTATTTAACAAAAATTGAAAATGTAATTGCTCTATCCATATCACATTTGTTAATTGTTTTAGTTGATTACCAATTTGTATACGCTGATTTTCAATGGTTGTTTTCTCCAAAATATTCGTTTCTCCTGTTCGGATTCGTAATTCTGCTTTCTGTAAGTATTCACTATATACACTATCAATCACTAATAATAATTTGTGTTTTTCCGCCAATACAATTAAAGAATAATAGGAGATACCTACTTGATTTTTCAACTCTTTCAATTTTAGTTCAGATTGAAAACCTGCTTTGTTCCAATCTTCTTTAAAAACTTGCTTTTTACGTGCATACACTAAAGGGAAATCAATTGCTTGTTTGATGGATAATCTATTATCAAGATACCTACTATTTAATCTTCCGAACTCATAATTTGCATCCGTTGGGGTTAGCGCTAAAGCTGTTTGAGTTAATTGTTTTTGGTATTCAACTCTTAATTTTTCGTTTTTATAATACAAATTATTAGTAATTGCACTGTCTAAGGCTGCATTATAGCTGATTGTCTGTTGCGCATTTCCAAAATTAGTTGCTAGAACAATTATAAGAATTGTTGCTATTTTTTTAGAAAAGTTACTCTTTTTTGCAGTTTTGGTAAACAAAATATAAAGGATTGGTAAAACAAATAACGTTAAGAAAGTTGCTAATAAAAGTCCACCAATTACTACAGAAGCTAATGGTCTTTGTACTTCTGCACCAGCACCGTGACTCATTGCCATAGGAAGAAAACCTAGAGATGCAACAAATGCAGTCATCAATACAGGTCGCATACGAATTTTTGTTCCCATTAACACCGTTTCTTTTAAATCTGTGATTCCTTCTTTTTGAATCCGATTAAATTCAGCAATTAATACAATACCATTTAATACAGCAACACCAAACAACGCTATAAATCCAACTCCAGCACTAATGCTGAATGGAAGTCCCAGTATTGCTAAGGCAAAAATACCACCAATCGCAGAAAGCGGAATCGCAGAAAAAATTAATAATCCTTGTTTAACTGATTTAAAAGCAAAATATAACAAGAAGAAAATTAATAAAAGAGCCAAAGGAACAGCAATTGAAAGTCGTTGTTTTGCTTTTTCTAAGTTTTTAAATGAACCTCCAAATTCGATAGTATACCCTGGAGGAAATTTAATTTTTGCTTCAGATTTAGATTTTAACTCTTCTACTAAACTTTGCACATCTCGGCCTCTTGCATTGAATCCAACTACGATTCGTCTCTTCGTATTTTCACGCTGGATTTGATTTGGTCCATCGATAACTTCTATTTTTGCAAATGTACTCAAAGGAATTTGGATACCTGAAGGTGTATTAACCAATAAATTTTGTACATCTGAAACATCCGTTCGATTTTCTTTTTCCATCCTAACAACAAGGTCAAAACGTTTTTCTCCTTCATACACCAAACCTGTTTTCTGTCCTGAAAAAGCGGTGTTTACAGTTCGATTTAGGTCATTTACTGTAAGGTTATATTGCGACAGCATAGGTCTATTATAACTAATTAAAATCTGAGGCATCCCTGTCACAGGTTCAACAAATAAATCTGCTGCACCTTGAATTTTAGAAACAATTCCACCTAATTCATTCGCGTATTTCGCTAATGTATCTAAGTTTTCCCCGTAAATTTTACATACTACGTCTTGTCTGGCTCCTGTCATTAACTCATTAAAACGCATTTGAACAGGATATTGAAATCCAAAAGTTACTCCAGGAACATCCTCTAATTCTTTTTTCATTTTTAACGCTAATTCGTCAAACGTTTTGGCAGAAGTCCACTCTTTTTTGTCTTTCAAAATCACCATTAAATCGGTTGCTTCCATTGGCATTGGATCTGTAGGGATTTCTCCACTACCTGTTTTACCAACCACTTTAATTACTTCAGGGAATTTATGGATTAATATTTTTTCCGCTTTCAAACATGCTTCCATCGACCCTTTCAAACTTGTCCCTGTAAGTACCCGTGTTTCCACAGCAAAATCACCTTCTTCTAATGCAGGTATAAATTCACCTCCCAATGTAGTAAGAACTAAAATTGCTAATAAAAACAGACCAATAACCGTTCCTACAATTGCTTTAGGCATATCTAATGCTTTTCTCAAAGATTTTTGGTAGAATTTTTCAACACGCCCTAATAAACGATCTGAGAAATTTGGTTTTTGTTTTACTTTTTTTGAAAGCAACACTGAACTCATCATTGGTACATAAGTTAATGACAAAATAAAAGCCCCGATTAAAGCAAAAGCTACTGTTTGAGCCATTGGTTTGAACATTTTACCTTCAATACCTTCTAAGGTAAATATAGGGAGGTACACTACAAGAATAATAATTTGTCCAAAAACAGCACTATTCATCATTTTTCCTGCGCTAACCTTAACGATACCATCCATTTCATTTTGTCTGAAACGAGTCATGTTATTAAATCGTTTGCTATGTTCTAATTGATGCATTGTTGCTTCTACAATAATTACGGCTCCGTCGATAATTAATCCAAAGTCTAATGCACCTAGGCTCATTAAATTTCCACTAACTCCGAAAATATTCATCATAATTATCGCGAAAAGCATTGCTAAGGGAATTACACTCGCGACTAAGAGTCCTGCTCTAAAGTTTCCAAGGAAAAGAACTAAAATAAAAATCACGATAAGTGCTCCTTCCAATAGATTTGTTTCTACAGTATGGATTGCGTTGTTTACCATTTTTGTTCGGTCTAAGAATGGTTCAATTTCAACCCCTTCTGGAAGCGTTTTTTGGATTTCCGCGATTTTATCTTTCACATCCTTAATCACTTGAGAACTATTCCCTCCTTTAACCATCATAACAACAGCTCCAGCAACTTCTCCTTCTCCATTGTAAGTCATTCCTCCATAGCGAATGGCATGACCAATTTCCACATTTGCAAGATCTTTCAACAAAAGCGGAACCCCTGATTTTGTCGTTTTTATTGCAATATTTTCAATGTCTGATTTATTTCCTAATAATCCTTCGGTACGAATAAATAAAACACTTGACTGTTTTTCGATGTATGCACCTCCTGTATTTTGGTTATTTTTTTCAACAGCACTGAAAACATCATCCATAGTAACACCAAACGCATTTAATCTATCTGGTTTTATTGCAATTTCATATTGTTTTAATTTTCCACCAAAGCTACTTACATCTGCAATGCCCTCCACACGTAATAAGTCGCGACGCACAATCCAATCTTGAATTGTACGTAATTCCGTTTCATCATATTTTCCTTCGTAGCCTTTCTTTGCTTTAACAACATATTGATAGATTTCCCCAAGACCGGTTGTTATTGGACCCATACTTGGATTTCCAACTCCAGCTGGAATTTGATCTCTTACGTTTTGTAATCGTTCTTGTACTTGTTGACGTGCCCAATACACATCTGTTTCATCGTCAAAAATAAGAGTAACTACAGATAACCCAAATCGAGAAAAGCTTCTCAATTGAATCAATCCGTGAATATTACTATTTGCTTGTTCGACGGGAAAAGTCACTAAGCGTTCGATATCCGTTGCTCCTAGAGACGGCGCAGCGGTGATAATTTGCACTTGATTATTAGTTATATCAGGTACAGCATCAATCGGTAGTTTCGTTACTTCATAGGCACCATAACCTATCAAAAAAAGCACGAAAAGACCAATGATTAATTTCTGTTTGACAGAAAATTCAATGATTTTATTTAACATAAGAATGATTTTATTTAATGAATAATTTGCGGACGCAAAACGTTACCCAACAAAAAGGAAGGGTAGAATCATTAAACTAATTGAGGCGGTTGCCAGATAGAAAAAGAGAGTTCTTTAATGAAAGGGGATTTGATCTGAAACTTTTGTTTTTCAGTCGATAAAAATTGAATTTCTTGTTGAATTTTAAATCTTGGTAAATCAGGAATTACACTCACAAATG
>CANCJF010000211.1 GCA_947378245.1 Bacteroidota bacterium | reverse complement strand
TTGCTATTAATCCTCCAATAAAGAATCAAATCGTAGCAAGGAAGGATGTTTTAGAAAATTGTGACATACCCATAATACAGTGTCCTGCTGTACAACCATTAGAATAACGGGATCCAAAACCAATCAATACCCCGCCAAAAAGGAATATTGCCCAATTCGACAAATCATAAAAACCATTGGTAGAGACGTAATGCATTACGTCTCCACTACCAAAACCACCATGGGTGTTTTGTATGGTTTTCAATGCATTCATATCATATCCGTTCCAATGATATAATACACCAGTCAAAATCAATCCAATGACAAAATAAAATTGCCATGCATCTTGTTCACGGTTGTAATTGAAATAACTAGGTTTTTTAGTAATTCCGGAAAGTAAAAAACGATATGAAGATGAAATTCCAAATTGTTTTTCTTTTAAAATCAATAATGTAGGTACAATCAATCCTATCAAAGGACCAGCAATGTACCACGCTAACGGTTCGTTTTTCATTTTCATTTTTTCATTTTATTCAAAAATGGATGTTGCAGTGCAATATCCTTACTTAGGTAGATTTGCAACATCCTTATTCAGGCAATACTGCAAAAAACACATCGTGTTTTTTATTGAAATCAATTCCAACAATATTTTTAAGGTTTATGACTCCTGTGATGTATGCATACTCTTTACCTTGGAATGTTTCTTCTTTTTCGATCCATTGGAAAATTTCTAAGTTTTCAATGGAAGATGATCCTGCATAAATTTTCAGTTCCAAATCATTCGTAAATTCTAGTGAATCGGTGTTTTCAGATTTTTTATATTCGTAGGAATAATCAAATTGTAATGCAGAAATATCCGATAATACAGCACTTGCAGTAGGGTAGGCACCAGCACCTTTTCCTTGAAATAATTGTTTGTCGGAAAATAATGCTTCAACAGTAACTGAGTTAAATTCATTATTTACATTATAAGCAACATTGTCTTCCGTGATAAAGTGTGGAGAAACAAATCCGTAAATTTTGTTTCCAATTTTCTCGCCTCTGGAAAATAATTTTAAACGATACCCTTTCTCTGATGCGTATTTCACATCTTGAGGTTTAATATTTCGAATTCCATAATTAAATATTTGTTCCGGTTGTAATGTAACCCCAAAAGCATGCTTAATTAAGATTAATAATTTGAATTTAGAATCATAGGCATCCACATCTAATGTTGGGTCTGATTCTGCGAATCCGAGTTCAGTAGCTTCAGCTAATGCTGTTTCGTAATCTTTACCATAATTAGTTTGTGTTAGAATGTAATTGGTTGTTCCATTTACGATACCTAATACTCCAGAAAGTGAATCGTTATTGTAATATTCTTCTAGATTTCGAATAATTGGAATAGACCCTCCAACAGATGCTTCATAAAGAAGAGAAACATTATTTTCTTTAGCTAAGTCTAACAAAGTGTCTAAATTTTCTGCTAACATTTTCTTATTTGCAGTTACAACATGTTTTTTACGAGATAGTGCTTCCGAAACAATCTCAAATGCAGCTTTTGAGTCATCAATTAACTCTACAACCACATTAATATTTTCATCATGAAGGATATCGTTTTTATCAAATGAAAAATGTTCCGCAGCGATGCTTCGTTTTTTACCTGCGCTTTTTACTACAATCTTTGCAATACTTGCATCTAACAAGTTTGACTTGTTTAATACATCATACAAACCGTTTCCTACGCATCCAAATCCAAAAAGACCTATGTTTAATTTATTTCTCATCTTACTTATTTAAAAAGTTTATTAATATATTTTCTAATGTTTTTGTTTCTACTAAAAATCCATCATGACCAAATATAGAATCGATAATTTCTAACTGGGCATTCGGGATGTGTTTTGCTAAAAAAGCTTGTTCACTTACTGGAAAAAGTAAATCACTTGTAATTCCAATGACTAATGTTTTAGCAGGGATTTGACCAAGTGCTTTTTCTATGGAACCACGATTTCTACCTAGGTTATGACTATCCATGGCTTTGCTTAAATACCAATAAGAATAAGCATTGAAACGGTTAACAAGTTTTTGACCTTGGTAGGCTTGATAGGAACTCGCTTTGAAATTGTCACTTTTATCATTTGTATCCTCCGATTGCGTTTTATCATACCCTTCGTATGAGCGATAACTCAACATTGCGATACTTCGAGCAGCTTTTAAGCCTTTTTGTCCTCCTTCTGGGATTTCTTGTTCAAAGGATTCGTCTGCTAATAAAGTCAAACGTTGGGATTCATTAAATGCAATTCCAAAAGGGGAGTGCTTGGCGTTCGTAGCAATTAACACCAACTTTTCCAATTTATCTTGAAGAACAAAAGCAAATTCTTGTGCTTGATGTCCACCTAAAGAGGATCCAATCAACACATGTATTTTATCAATGCCTAGTTCCGTTTTCAAAAGGTTGTGTGCATTCGCCATATCCCTCGGTGTAATCAACGGGAATTTTAAATAGCGAAGTGAATCTGGAAGTTGATTGGACTGAGGACCAGTACTACCATAACAAGAACCTATAATGTTTGCACAAACAATGAAATTTTCCGGTTTATCAAATAAATCACCTTCGCCAAATAACCCGTTCCACCAATCGGAAACATCTGAATTTGCAGTTAATGCATGACAAACCCAAATAATTTTTGAAGTAGGAGTGAGTGTTCCAAAGGTGTGGTACGTAATTTCTAAATTGGGTAGGGAACTACCAGATTCTAAGAGAAATTCACTCGAAAAGTGAAAAGTGTTTACTTGTTTCATCTTCTTTACATTTATATTCTTCCAATGCACTATGCATTAGAATCTGGATTTGGCACCGATTTTCCAATCTGCCGAAGCAGACTTACAGTTGGTTGCCAGAGGTTCTCTGAGCCAGTCTCTCACCTCTTCTTTATAAATCAAGAATCACGTGTGTGACGTTTGACGATGCAAATATATTGAAATAATTCAATAAACAATAATCTATTTTATGAATTTAATTTCCTCTAATTCTACCTAATTGCTAGTTCTTTTTTATATTTGTAAAAAAAAACAATGTTATCTAAAAAATCCAAATATGCTATTAAAGCATTGATTGCTTTAGCTAAAAATTACGGAAATTCTGCTCCATTAAGAATTTCAACAATTTCTGAGGAAGAAAAAATTCCTAGAAAATTTTTAGAAGCTATATTGGTTGAATTAAGAAACAATGGTTTAGTTCACAGTAAAATGGGAGCGAGTGGAGGATATTATTTAGCGAAACACCCCCAAGAAATTGTATTAAGCCAAATTATACGTATATCAGGTGGGCCAATCGCTATGTTACCTTGTGTGAGTCTAAATTTCTATGAAACGTGCGAAGAGTGTGTGAGTGAAGCAACCTGTGGACTACATGATGTGATGTTAGAAGTTCGTGAAGCAACAATTCGTATTCTTTCCAAAACAAGTCTTTCGGACATGTTAGAACGCGAAGAAAATCTTAGAAAGAAATTTGGAGTGAAGTAGGAAATTAATTTTCTTTCTTCATTTTTGTAATCCATAAATACAAGGATATCATTAGTGTAATTCCAAATAGAATTCCAATGATACCTGCATATTGTTTAACTTCTTTCCAAAACATAGCACCTAATAATAAGTAAATAGAAGCAATAGCTAGCTTTAAAGGAATTAATTCCCAATTTGTCCAAGTTGTATTTTTCTTAAAGAAATTCATAGTTGTAATTTTTTTTCAAATTTGCGTTATATATTGAAGTTTAAAAATGATATAAATTAGCATTTTTCATTTTTTTCTAATATTTATATGTAAATTCAAAGTACTATGAAAAATGTGTTGACAATCATATTACTATTTTATTTGAATAATGCTTTTGGTCAAACAGCTTTAACTTGGAAACTATTTCATCCGATTCAAAAAATGTGGATTGATGCTGGTACGAATCAGTCAGTACAAGAAGTTTTAATTAAAGTTGGTGAGTTAGCCGATCCTTTTGTGGGTGAAAATGAACTGAAATTTTCGTGGATTGAAAACTACGAATGGGAATTTATTAGCGAACGATTTTTTACAAATGAAGAACTTCGAAATAATTATATAGAACTTTTTTTACCTTACGTGGATACCTATGCAT
>CANCJF010000210.1 GCA_947378245.1 Bacteroidota bacterium | reverse complement strand
ATAAATTAAAAAAGGACTTACATTTAAGTATTGGTAAATTGTCATGACAATGAGAGAAATATACTGCTTTATCAAATTTATTTATTCTACTTAATATCTCACTTTCCAATAAATGTGTATGTATTACATCTGGATTAAAACGTTCAATTTCATACGTTAATTTTTCAATATTACTTGATGAATTCCCAAATATATTAAATTTTAAAATTGCGTTACATTCTTGATAATAAACATTTTCATCTAATAAATCAATCAAATCTGAATAATTTACTCCTCTAAAATAAGAGGAATCGTGCAGAACAAACACTGCTATATTTAAACCACTTCGTTGAGCTATTTCATTAGAAATATTAAAAACCATACGCTCAGCTCCGCCACCTAAACATAATGAATCAATAATGTGTAAAATTCTCATCAAAATCTTTTTTTAACCTTCCTTAAAAATGTAGAAATACTATTCAATGAATTATAAATAAAGGGGCTAATTACTAAATCTATGACTTTTTCATACACATATAACTGATTTGAAAACTGTATTTTAAATTGATTAATATGAAAAGATTGTTGCTTAGGGTCAGTGTTTAACTCATATCCTCCTAAATCAAAAAAATCGAGATTTAAAGCTTTAGCTCTCATTATAGCATCATAAAGTACAGCATGAGAAATAGGGATTTTACGAAACTCAGGTGCTGCAGCACCAACATAATAACTACAAATTTTACTATTTATAAAAAATATGCCTCCACCAACAATTTTGCCATCTAATTTTGCGACTAGAATAAACCCTCTTTCAGATTTTATAATAAAATTACATATAGATTGAATATAGTTATCATTCGATAAAACAATTTCTCGAGATAGACACATTGCATGATAAGTAGCTACAAACTCTTCAACTTGATGCGTATCATTATTTTGTAACAGTATAATTTCAATACCTTTGTTTTTAGCACTTTTAAGGTTCTTTTTTAAGACCGTTGCAAAATTATTATATATCTCTTGAATTGATGAGTTTAAAGGAATTAATAATGTAGCTTTATGCTTTTCTTTCAATTTGGGTAAATAATCCCACTCAACCGGTTCAATTAAATTACGTTGAATTTCTATTTTAATAATTCTTTTATTCCGCTTTAACTCTGAAATAATTTCATTTGCAAATTCATTTTCTATTGTTAAGGATAAACAAACTGGACCAAAAATGATTTTTGCAATCTTATAGTACCTGAAGAGAGAAAAACTCGAGAATAAAATAGCCCCATACCCAATCAAATTTTTATCAGCATCAAACTTTAAAATAAACAAACGATTCACTGAACTATTTTCATCATTAATTGGGAAATTAAAATGCTGAATATTATGATAATTTTTAGCTGAAATAAAGAAGTCTTCAACGACTTTAGTTTCTTCTATTGTTAATTTATCTTTAAAAACTATCATATTTAAAAATAAATAGAATTTGTTAACTTATGCTCAATAATATCTTTTATTTGATAAAAATTAGAATATACAGGATATATATCGTGCCTAGATTTTATAAAATCAATCTTTTCATCTCCGTGAAAACTATAACCTAGTGCTAATTGCCTGTCAACACCAATCGTATTTAAGCGTTCAATAAGTTCTCTTGAATAATTCCCATCTGGAAATGCAATTTCGCGAACTTTTTTTTGAGTCAAATTCTCAAGATATGCCTTGGATTTTACAACTTCATCGATTGAGTCTTCAATGTCAATATTTCCCAAATTATTATGATAAAACCCATGAGAACCTATAGTTATCAATTGATTTCTAGACATTTCTATAATTTGTTCATCTGATACTAATTTCCAATAATCATCTAAGTCATTGGAAGCACATATCTCTTTGAAATCATCAAATTCTTTATATAATAACTCTTTGATTGAATAATCCCCATTATGTTTAATAAAATGATGTATGGATTCACCAAATTGTGAGTAAAACCGTCCATTACACTTTGTAAATTCAAAATTTCCAATATCAAATCTCGTTTTCGAAGAATATAAAGAAACAATATCCACAAAGTCTGCCCATAAAAAATTATGCTGTGTATTGTTTATTCCTGTAATATAAAAAGAGACTGGGAGTTCATATTTGGTCAGTAAAGGAACTGCATATTTATAATTATTCAAATAACCATCATCAAAGGTAATAGCAATTGTTTTACGATCATTTGAAAAATTACCATTAAATAAATCTTCTATACTCACTACATTAAAATTCTTTTTAAAAAAGCGCAATTGAAATTCAAAATCAGTAATTGAAGTGTGCCTATAATTTAATTTTTTATCGGATGTTAAATCAATTCCATGATAACATAAAATTGTAGGACTCGTACTTTTAAAGAAAAAACCATTAAAATGAAGATGAAAAATCGCATCAATAGATATTCTTTGCAATTTATTCAAATACCTATTATTTTTAATTCGCATCCTTCAATTTAATTAAGCAACCAATATTTTCAAATTTCAAATTTAACTTTATTAAAAGCTAAACACTTGATAAAATCAAAAAGTAATAAAAATAAAAAAAATATGTTAACTACTCGTATGTTTGAAATAGGAATTTATACACTATTAAAATCTCATAAGAAACTGAATGCCAACTTACAAAACATTATATCTAGATCTAGATCAAGTTAATTCATGATAAATCTATGAATATATTGTAACTTTACACAGTTATTTCGTTGAATAAACCTATGATAGATGAAAGATTTTCAATCTTTAAAGAAGAATCTAAAACGTGATTTTTCAAATTTAAAATTTATAAAACTTGCTATCTTAGGTGATACTACTACCCAACAAAATGATTTAACTAATTGATCTATAATTGTAAATCAATCGATCAACATACTGTTTTATATCATACTTCTGCGCAAATTGAATCGCGTACTCACCCATTTCTCGCAATAAAAGCAAATTGTTATTCAACAATAGAATCTTACCTACAAATTCATCTACATCCATCGAGTCAACTAAGAACCCATTTTTTCCTTCATCAATTAAAGATACATTTCCTCTTCCATTCAAACAAACCACAGGTAAACCTGAAGCCATTGCTTCAACGATTGAAATCCCAAATGGCTCGTAAGTAGCACTATGCACATAAATATCTGCACGCTTCACCTCATCCTCGACAGTATCAGTATAACCTAATAATAACACGTGTTTAGAAAGCTTTAATGACTCAATCAAGGATTGTATTGTGTGTCGCTCTGAACCATCGCCTAAAATTCTTAACATTGGATGATAACCTAATTGAACCAACTTTGAAACAACTCGCACTAAAAAGACATGATTTTTTTTTGGTACTAACGAACCTATCGAAAGCAAATTAATATGTAATTCACTAAGTTTTACTTTAGATTCTTGGAGACCAAAACGACTCGTATCAATGGCGTTTGGAAACGATATTATATTTTGACTTAATTCGTTTGGTAATTGTTTTCCAAAAAAATCAAAAGTATCCTGAGAAATGGAGAAAAAATGATTATTTGATTGTTTATATCTTCGAATTAACCACCTCTTAATAAACATGTTTGAAATCTCAAGCCTCGAAAGAAAATGTTCAAATTTAAACGATTTAAACAAAGGCATATTATCATGTAAGTGTGTAAAATACTTAACACCGGGAATTAATTTATTTCTAGAAATCAATTCGCTTTGAATCAAATGACTATGTATAACATGAGGTTTAAAATCATGTAAAAACTGATCAAATTGTTTGCTGTCTGATTTCGAAAAACCTATAAAAGAAAAACATAAATTGGATTTACATAAATTAGGTTTTATTAAATCTGGCATTTTTTTTTCCCAAAGATCCTCATTTTCATCACCATAATAGCGGGAATCATTCAACACAACTAATCGAATTTCAATTGCTGGTCTATTCAGTAGTTCCTTGCAAATATCTATTACTAGTCTTTCAGCCCCACCTCCAATTGAGATGGAATCTATTAATTGAATTATTCTTAAATCACTTTCGACTTTTTTCATTCCATATTATTACTTCAAGGGCAATTAAATAAAAAATAGATTTGATTAAAAATAAATGACCTTCATTCTAAACATCAATCTTAATATCCATTCAAACTACAAATAGCATTCAAACATCTAAAATACAAACAATTAAATGATAAAAAATATAAA
>CANCJF010000209.1 GCA_947378245.1 Bacteroidota bacterium | reverse complement strand
AAAAAAAGTAAAGATGCCAAAAATGAAAACTAAATCCAGTGCGAAGAAGAGATTCACGATAACTGGAAGTGGTAAAATCAAGAGAAAACACGCTTTTAAAAGCCACATTCTTACGAAAAAAACTAAAAAGCAAAAGAGAAATTTGACTCACGCTGGACTTGTTCATGCTTCAGATGAATCAAATATCAAATTGCAATTATGTATGAAATAGTTTCATACAGGTTCAACGTTTAACCCAATAGTGGAGTACATAAGCCTTCTGAAATAGTGAAGCACCCTCTTTTAAAAAACAAAAAAATATGCCAAGATCGGTAAATCACGTGGCTTCAAGAGCGAGAAGAAAATCGTTTATGAAGTTAGCCAAAGGTTACTTTGGAAGAAGAAAAAATGTTTGGACAGTAGCAAAAAATGCTATTGAAAAAGGATTAAATTACGCCTATGAAGGCCGTAAACAAAAGAAAAGAAATTTCCGTTCATTATGGATCGCTCGTATCAACGCGGGTGCTCGTCAACACGGATTAAGCTATTCTCAATTTATGGGTGCTGTTCATAAAAGCGGAATTGAATTAAACCGTAAAGTTTTAGCTGATTTAGCAATGAATCACCCTGAAGCTTTCAAAGCAGTTGTTGATACTGTAAAAAAATAATAAGTAACTGACTCTATATCGCATAAGAAAGGCTCTCAATTTGAGGGCCTTTTTTTATTGTAATCTATTCATTGATTGGGATATTATTAAAAGATCCATTGCTTATTTTAATTCCTCCACCAGTCAATGGACTTATTTGTGTAGCATCAAAATAAAAAGTACCCGAAACAACTTTATTGATCATATCGAATTTTGAAATAGTTACACTTCCGATATTGCTTGCATCAGTTGAGAATACTGTTAAGCCAAAAGGAGCTACTCCTTCAGTGTATGTCCCTGTATTACCGTTTCCTTGAGGTCCTTCGGAGCTATTTAAAATATACGTTCCGATAGTAGATGTTTTGAGGTAAAGTAATATTTGCTTTGTAGGAGAGTAACTAGTCGAACCGTTTATTTTAAGTGTGCCATTTGATATAGTAGCCCAACCATTAGTAATATAATTTACTTCATTAATAGTGAAGTATATACTTGAGTTTTGTGCTGTATTTAAAGTGCTTGCAGGTGTTTTAGTACAACTTATTATCAAGATGAAACAAATTCCATGAAGTAATATTGAAGTGATGAATTTATTTAAGTATTGCTTAATCAAGATTTAAATACTTTCTTTTGTGTTTTCAATCATATTGGCTAAAAAATCTCTGGCTCTAAAAAGTTGAGCTTTAACTGTTCCTAATGGCAGATTAAGAGCTTCAGATATTTCTTCGTAACTTAACTCGTCAAAGTATCTTAATTCAACTAATTCACGATAGCGTGGTTTTAATTTGGTGACAAGGTTTCTCATCATTTTTACTTTTTGTGCATGAATGATTGCCTCTTCAGGATTGTGAACATCTGTACGTGCATCAAAATGAATTATTTCACCGTCATCAGTTGTATAACCAGAATCCATAGATGTTACTTTGATGCGTTTTTTGCGGATAAAATCAATACAATTATTTGAAGCGATTTTAAATAGCCAAGTACTGAACGCAAAATTAGGAGAGTATTGTTCTAATCGACTAAATGCTTTTCCGAATGCTTCTATAGTTAAATCATCAGCGTCATCTGTGTTTTTAACCATTTTAAACATCATAAAGTAAATGGAATCGCGGTAACGCTCCATTAATTCTGCATAAGCTGATTGACTCCCTTTCTTTGCAGCATCGAGTAATATTAAATCGTGTTTAGCTTTGTCAGATAAATTTTCGCTTACTTCCATTTTGAAATTCTTGGTTTTTCAGAAGTATAATACAACACAGGTAGCAGTAGTGCATAGAATAATTCAAAAAATGGTAGTGATAAGATGAATTTTTTCCCCTTTAATTTGGTAAAACAACGACCTTGAACGAACCATTTTAGTGCAATTACACCTGCAAAAATACACCCTGTGAAAATAGTGTACTCCGTATCAAGAAGTAAAATAACAAAAGAAAACCATAACAATATGAGGCTGAGAGGATAGATTCCTAACAATGCTTTTTTAATAACCTGATATTTTCCAGCAGTAGAATAGTGTCTTGATTTTTGATCAATCCAAGATTTCCAAGAGTTTTTAGGTGTTGAGTAACAATGTGTATCAGGATTTAATTGAATTGAATATGAATTTAATTTCGCGGCTTCCTGTACAAATAAATCATCGTCACCTGAACTTATAGAATAGTGTGACTTAAATCCACTTACTGATTTGAAGGCTGTTTTTGTGTAAGCTAAATTTCGACCGACACCCATGTATGGCATTTTAGCCATTGCGAAAGAAAAGTAATTCATAGCAATAAATATTGTGTCAAATCGAATGACTTTATTTAAGAATCCTTCTTCTTCCTTGTAAGGGCCATAACCCAATACGATTTGTGTATTATTTGCAAAACCATCCACCATTCCTTGAAGCCATAAGTTACTCACAGGTTGACAATCAGCATCTGTGAATAAAAGATTCTCGTAAAGAGCTGATTTTATACCAAGGGTTAGTGGTAATTTTTTTCCGACGCCAATGTGTTTACTTCTTTCCACTTCAATCATTCTAAGGTGTGGATATTTCATTTTATATGCATTGATGATATGATACGATTCGTCAATAGATTGATGGTTTACAACGATTACTTCAAAGTTTGGGTAATCTTGTTCTAATATTAATGGAAGATTTGCAAATAAATTATCTGAATCGTTTCTTGCTGCAATTATTATTGAGATGGGGGGGTGTTCATTATTTTTCAAGTTTTTTTTCTTGAATGATGTAAACGCTAATCGACTGAAAAAATAGAAGGTAAATACCAATTGTATCAATGCACAAAATGCAAAAAAGCAAAAGACAAAAAGAGAAAGTTGTGTTTCAAAACTTGGTAAAATTTCCATTTTGTATATCCTTTTTATTAAAAATGAATGAAATCAGTAAATAGCAGTTATCTTTGCTTTGTTTAATTTAGGTCACAAATATATGCATTTTGAACTTCATCATACTGATTCCGCATCAAAAGCGCGTGCAGGAGTTTTACACACAGATCACGGGATAATTGAAACCCCTATATTCATGCCGGTAGGGACAGCAGGAACAGTTAAGGGCGTTCACCAGCATGAGCTTAAAGAAGATGTGAAAGCACAAATAATTTTGGGTAATACTTATCATTTATTTTTACGTCCCGGTTTACAGGTGTTGAATGGAGCTGGTGGGTTACATAAATTTATGAATTGGGATGGGCCAATATTAACTGATAGTGGAGGTTATCAGGTATATTCCTTATCGAATTCAAATAATATTTCGGAGGAAGGTGTTCGTTTTCAATCTCATCATGATGGTAGTTATCATTTTTTCACTCCAGAAAGAGCGATTGAAATTCAACGTGTTATAGGAGGAGATATCATCATGGCATTTGATGAATGTACCCCTTTTCCATGCGATTATGCGTATGCAAAGAAATCTTTAGCAATGACTCATCGTTGGTTAGGTCGTTGTTTTGAAGCAATGGATAAAACTGAACCTTTATATGGGCATAATCAAGCGTTATTTCCAATAGTTCAAGGGAGTACCTATAAAGACTTACGTACTGAATCCGCTGAAGTAATAGCTTCTTTTGATGCTGTAGGAAACGCAATTGGAGGACTGTCAGTTGGTGAACCAGATGAAGATTTATATGAAATGACAGATTTGGTTTGCTCAATATTACCCAAAGATAAACCTCGTTATTTAATGGGAGTAGGAACACCTGCAAATTTGTTAGAATGTATTGCGCTAGGGGTTGATATGTTTGATTGTGTCATGCCGTCTCGTAATGCACGTCATGGGATGTTATTTACCTGGCAAGGTACAATTAATATTAAAAATGAAAAATGGAAATGTGATTATTCTCCTTTAGATTCATCCGGTGGTTCTTATGTTGATTCGACCTATTCTAAAGCATATTTGAGGCATTTGATTAAGTCGAATGAAAATTTAGGTATACAAATAGCAACTTTACATAATTTAAACTTCTATTTATCTTTAATGAAGGAAGCTAGAAAAAGAATCATAGATGGTACTTTTACTTCCTGGAAAAATCAACTTGTTCCAATATTAAGTCAACGTTTATAGATTTATGCTATCTATTTTAGATAAATACATC
>CANCJF010000208.1 GCA_947378245.1 Bacteroidota bacterium | reverse complement strand
CACCCAATATCAACACTTTCAGGATCTTGCTGATATGATTTGTATAAAAAATCAATCGCAGTCACATCTGCATTCCCAACGTAGGTTACTTTATCCATGTTTTTAGAACATTTTTATAGAACAGCGAAGTTACAAAGAAAATGTTTTTGAGGGGGAAATTTTGGGGAATATTTTGGCTAACTGTACTTTTCCCTAAAAAACACCTTGAGTGCTTCCCTACGTATTACAATCCAAGTAAATTCTTCCATCCAATTGGACTCATTGGAAGTCGCTAATTGTAAATAGCTTTGCTCAGAAACATCCATGGTATATAACAATGGATGCCAACTGGATGCTTGCTTTTCAATCATATATATTAACGCCTCCGCAACCGTGTCTATCAATTTATCTATAGAATAAGCATTTTCAGAAAATTCTGGCGCAAATTCAAAACCATGCATACCAAAATCTTTAGCAAGTTGTAACTGTGTTTTAAAACGAAATTGTTCGTGATTGAATCGTTCTTCTAATTCTGAATTGTTCTTTTCTGGAAGCATTACTTCTTAAAAATTTCAAAAAGTACTGGTCGACTTGGAGTAGCATCGTTTTCAAAAGGTGCAGTTTGCAAATTAAGTAGATACAGTCCATCTTTAATGTTATCGTTTACATAAATAAATTCTGTAATCGTTTTATGAAATTGCAGATTTTCTGGAACTTGCCAAAATGCATGATGAAATAATAATTTACCCTCATCATTTTCCCGGTCTACCGAAGGTAAATCAATTAAAAAATGTTGTACTCCTTTTTGATTTAATAATTCGACACATGCGACATCTAAATACGGTGGATTGGTCGAAGAATAGTTTTTATGCTTTTTAGAAAGATTGTTTGGAGCGGTTCTAAGTACGATTGCTTCTAACGTTGAATTTTGAATAGCGTTGGTCATTTGAATTAAACTAATTACTTCGTCGAAACATTGATCTTTTTCATTCCAAATTTTCTCTGGAGTGATAGTAATTAATTCCGCTGTAAAAAACGAATCTTTTAGTTTATTATTGACAGAATGTATCTCTGAAGTAATGTGCCCTAAACATTCCGTATGGGTGCCATGTCCATGAGGATTAAAGAAAATATTTCTGAAATTAGTGCTGCTTCCTTCTGTCACTAAGCCAATAAATCCTTCTGCTCTTACAGGTTCAAAAACAGGTTTATCTACATACCAAGCCAACGGATTTTGTTCGTCGTTTGAAAGTGGTATAGAAATATCTAACCCTTTGGAAGTATCGATATATCGTTCTGAATCTAAATGTAATAACATAACTAATTATTTAGGCAGTTTAGCAACCATTTTAGCGTACTCTTCTTTAAAATTGTTTTTACCAATACAACCCATTCCCACTCGTGCATTATGAAAATGTTCAATGCGATTCTCAGGATTCGGGTGTGTGCTTAAAAACTCAGGAACTTTGCCTCCTTTATTCGTTCTTTCTAATTTCTCAAAAAATCCTGCAGCTCCGTCAGCGTTGTATTGTGTTCCACATAAATATAGAACAGAACGTTGATCAGCCTCTGTTTCGTGACCTCTTGAATTTTTCAAATTAATTAATCCTAATCCCAACTGATTCATTTGAGGGGTTGTTTGACCCAAAGCAATCATTTCTGCAACTTCTAACACTATTTGTAAGCCATACATTGTTGTTAGTTGCCTAGTGGAATGACGCATATCTGCATGTCCTATCTCATGTGCCAATACTCCTGCCAGCTGATCTTCACTTTCCAAGAATTTTAAGATTCCTGTATACACATAAATGTACCCTCCAGGTGTGCAAAATGCATTCAACGTATTGTCATCGTGTATAATGTGGATTTTCCAAGCAAAATCATTTCGATAATCCACTTTACCAGTGTTTAAGATATTATCCTTCACCTTATTGACATACCCATAAATATCCCTGTATTGATTTGGATCCAATATCGGATACTGTTTAGGATCTTCAGCAATTTGTTTTTCAGTTTGTACTCCGAAATTTTTATCCGCAGAAAGCGGTAAAATATTAAATCCTTTCCCTTTATTTTTTGGATCTATAATCCCGCAAGCTCCTATTCCAAGAACAATGGCAATTAGTAAAAAACGATATTTTAGTTTCATATTTTATAATTTTTACGTGTCAGACTGATACTTTCAGTGGATACTCGTCAGACTAATCGTAGTCGAAGTCTAGATGTCCGCTTGGACTACGCTCAGCCTGACAATAAAAGATTTATAATACGACGTTAACAATACGACCTGGAACTACGATTAATTTTTTTGGAGATTTCCCCTCTAAATACTTATTCATCTCTTGCATTCCCATCACGTGTTCTTCAATTTCTTTGACCTCCATACTTGCAGGTAAATCCACTTTGAAACGTACTTTTCCATTAAATGAAATCGGGTAGGAGAATGAATCCGAAACTAAATAGGATTCGTTGCAAATAGGGAAGGAAGCATAACTCAAGGTTCCTGCTTTATGACCTAATTTTACCCACAACTCTTCACAGATATGTGGAGCATAAGGAGACAATAAAACAACCAATTCTGTTAAGACTTCACGGTTGTTGCATTTTTGTTCACCTAATTCATTCGTTGCAATCATAAAGTTGGAAACCCCCGTATTAAAAGAGAAGCGCTCTAAATCTGAAGTTACTTTTTGAATCGTTTTATGCAATGTTTTTAGTGCATCTTTACTTGCTTCTCCTTCTGTAACTACGAATGTATTATCCGCTCCTTGGTGAAACAATCTCCAGAACTTACGTAAGAAATTATGTACGCCATTTATGCCTTTTGTATCCCAAGGTTTCGCTTGTTCAATCGGCCCCAAGAACATTTCATACATACGCAAAGTATCTGCACCAAATTTTTCGACTAATTCATCAGGAGTTTGAACGTTGAATTTAGATTTAGACATTTTCTCCACTTCTGTTCCACATACGTAGGATCCATCGTCTTCTAAAATGAATTCAGCATTACTATATTCTTCACGCCAATTTTTAAATGCTTCGGTATCTAATTTGTCGTTGTCTACAAATGAAATATCAACGTGTAATGGAATGGTGTTGTATTGATCCTTCTTAGAAGCAGTCACAAAGGTATTTCCATCAATAGTTCGATATACAAAACTACTTCTCCCCAAAATCATCCCTTGATTGATCATTTTTTGGAAAGGTTCTTCAAAAGAAATAAACCCTTGGTCGAATAAAAACTTGTTCCAAAAACGCGCATATAACAAATGTCCTGTCGCATGTTCTGAACCACCAATATATAAATCTACACTATTCCAGTAGTCTGCTTTTTCTTTGTTTGCAAATGCTTCTTTATTGTTAGCATCCATGTAGCGCAAGAAATACCAAGAACTTCCTGCCCAACCTGGCATGGTGTTTAATTCTAAAGGAAATACAGTTTTGTTGTCAATGTTATCGTTTGAAACAACGGTGTTTTTAGTTGTATCCCATGCCCAGTGTTTAGAATTACCCAAAGGTGGTTGACCATCCTCAGTTGGTAAGTATTTTTCAACTTCTGGAAGTACAATCGGTAAGTGCTTAACATCAATCATTTTTGGTAAACCATCTTGATAGTAAACAGGAAATGGTTCTCCCCAATAACGTTGTCTAGAGAATACTGCGTCACGCAAACGGTAGTTTGTTTTTCCTTTTCCTAATCCGCGTTCTTCAATCACTTCAATTGCTTTTTTCATCGCAACTTTTACTTCCAATCCTGAAAGGAAATCGGAATTTGTTATTTTACCAGATTTATCTGCGTAAGCAGCTTCAGAAACATCGATGTTTTCGAAAATATTTTTGATTTCAATACTAAAATGCTTCGCAAAATCCCAATCGCGTTGATCACCACAAGGAACCGCCATTACTGCTCCTGTACCATAAGACGCTAAGACGTAATCTCCTATCCAAATTTGGATCTTATCTCCTGTAAATGGATGTAAGGCATAAGCGCCTGTGAATTGACCTGAAATATTTTTTACGTCTGACTGACGATCGCGTTCCGATTTTAAAGAAGCAGTTTTTTTATATTCTTCAATCGCTGCATTATATTCTTCAGTTGTAATCAAATCAACCAATGGATGTTCAGGTGCTAGTACCATAAACGAAACTCCAAAAACGGTGTCAGGTCGTGTGGTAAAGACTTCAATAATTGATTCTGAATCTGCTAATTTGGAATCTGCAATTTGGAATTTTAATGAACACCC
>CANCJF010000207.1 GCA_947378245.1 Bacteroidota bacterium | reverse complement strand
ATGCAAGTTTAGCAATTATTTCTTTAGTAGTATAAATTGCTTGTAAACCATCCTCGATGGAGACTGCAGGTAATGAATTATTTGTTATAGATTCATAGAAATTTAATAACTGGGCTTCAAATATTTCTTTTTGTTTATTTTGAAAAGTTAGTTTTTCAAATAATAGGGTTTCGACTTCTTTTTGATTTATTAGATGTATTTCATTCTCTTCAAAATCAAGACATGATAAAGATTTGTTATTAAATAGTTTTAAAGTATGTCTAGGTGAATCGTAAATTGATGAGATTAGAATCGTGGAAGTACATCCGTTGTCAAATTCTAAACGTGCATCAATTGTTTCAATGTCATAACCATCTTCAGGAATTAAAAAAGAATATGATTTTCTAACTTTTGCTTTTGTTAGTGAAATGATGTTTTCAATTTCGTAAAATAATATTTCTTGCAGTTTAGCATTTGAGTGATCTTTATCTATAAATGTTCGTTGAAGGTTTATTAAATTAGGTTTGGTGAAATTGTTAGCAATACTTTGAGTTATTTTCTCAAATCGTTGTGGAGAGTTTAATTGAATAATTGATTCTGCTTCAACGGATAACCTGAAAAGAGTGTTTACTTGACTAATATCGAGTGATAATAGGTTATTGATAAAGATAGGTTTCCCTTTTTTTACAGCAAAACATGCGTCATCAAAATAGGTCAAAATAGATGTGAAATAAATACAGTCAGCATTGTTAATGACTTCCTGACTGGAAGTTTTCATATCTGAAATTTCAAATTTAGGATAATTTAAGTCATAAATACCTGAAATATGAAAATAACTCGATAACAATTCAAACTGTTGAATTTCTTCTGTGTGATATCCTATAATTCCTAACTGTAACATACAATACAAAGTTAGGTGTCAAATGAACCGATTGTTCAGAAAAATTCGCTAGTTTTTAACAGCGACTTACTCATTACCTAAAATTGGGCATAAAAAAGCCTCGTCGAGAGGCTTTTTTTAATATTATTTAGAAGATATTTATTGAAACATGTCTTTTACTTTTTGAAAAAATCCCTTCTCCGAACCATCTAATTTCGGTTGAAAGTTTTCGCTTTTTTGAAGTTTCTCGAGTAATTCTTTTTCTTCTTTACTCACTTTGTTTGGTGTCCAAATATTGATGTGAACAAACAAATCTCCTGTACCGTATCCTTGAAGTTGTGGCAAACCTTTCCCTTTTAAACGAAGCATTTTTCCGCTTTGGGTTCCAGGTTCAACTTTGATTTTTGCTTTACCATTTATTGTTGGAATTTCAATACTTTCTCCAAGAACAGCGTCAGCAAAGTTTATGTAGGCGTCATAGTGAATATTATCACCTTCTCTTCTAAGGGTGTCATGTTGAATTTCTTCAATAACAACAATTAGATCTCCAGGGATTCCGTTGAATGGTCCAGCATTTCCCTTTCCTGTAACACTTAACTGCATTCCTTCTTCAACTCCTGCAGGGATATCGATTTCAATAACTTCTTCTTGACGTTTTAAACCATTTGCGTCTGCATCAGAAGGTTTGTAATCAATTACTTTTCCCGCTCCTTGACATGTTGGACAAGTAGTTTGCGTTTGCATGTTTCCTAAGAAAGTCTGCGCCATTCTAGTAACACGACCTTGACCATTACAAGTTGAACACGATTTAGAGGTTACACCTTCTGCGTTTACAAGTTTGTTAACTTTTATTTTTTTCTTAACCCCTTCCGCAATTTCTTCTAAGGTTAATTTCATTTTTACACGTAGGTTGCTTCCTTTGATGGTACGTTGACCGCCACCACGCCTTCCACCGCCAAAACCACCACCAAATACATCTCCAAATTGAGAGAAGATGTCGTCCATGTTCATTCCGCCTCCGCCGAAACCACCGCTGCTATTCATTCCTGCATGACCATATTGGTCATAACGTGACTTTTTATTTGCGTCGCTTAAAATTTCGTATGCTTCAGCAGCTTCTTTGAATTTTTCTTCAGCTACGGCATCATCTGGATTTTTATCTGGGTGATATTGAAGTGCTAACTTTCTATAAGCCTTTTTAATTTCTGATTCATTAGCATTTCTGCTAATTCCAAGTACTTCGTAGTAATCTCTTTTGTTACTCATCTTTTTTCTTATTGACCTACAACTACTTTCGCGTAGCGAATAACTTTATCATGAATGTAGTATCCTTTTTCAACATCATCCACAATTTTTCCTTTTAGTTCCTCCGATGGAGCAGGAATGTTAGCGATTGCTTCGTGTAATTCACTATCAAACACTTCTCCTTTAGAAATCATTGGTTTTAATCCTTTTGTTTCTAAAATTCCTTTTAATTTATTGTGAATTAAATTAAATCCTTCTTTCAATGCAGCAGTATCTTCTACATTTTCATTGTTTGAAATTGCTCTTTCGAAATCATCTAAAACAGCTACTAAATCTTTGATTACACCAGAACTAGCAGTCGAAATTAATTCTAATTTTTCTTTGTTTGTACGCTTTCTGTAATTATCAAATTCAGAATACAAACGCAAAAATTTATCGTTTAACTCTGCGTATTTTTCTTCTTGAGTAGGTTCTGTAATAGGTTCTACAGTTTCCTCGGCAACTGTTTCCGTAGTTTGCTCCTCTGTAGCTGTATCTTGATTTTCAGAAGTAGCTTCGTTTTGAATCTCTTCGTTTATTTCTTTTTCTTCAGACATAGTATTTCTTTTTGTGATTATTTTACTACAAAGAGTTTGCCATTTACTTTTAATTGTCAAAATGTCATAATTTAATTGCAATTGACAATTAACAATGATTTTAATTGACAATTAAATTGTAAAATTGTCAATTATTCATTGTAAAATTGTCAATTAATTTTATCCAATACGTCTGATGTCAGCTCCTAAATTGCGTAAACGTAAGTCAATATCTTGGTAACCTCTATCGATTTGTTCGATGTTTTCAATAATACTTTTTCCTTTAGCAGATAAAGCAGCAATTAATAAGGATACACCCGCACGAATATCTGGAGAAGACATCGTAATTCCTTTCAACGTATGTTGGTTATTTAATCCAATTACAGTTGCTCTGTGTGGATCGCAAAGAATGATTTGAGCTCCCATATCGATTAATTTATCGACGAAGAATAAACGTGACTCAAACATTTTTTGGTGAATCAAAACACTACCTTTTGCTTGTGTAGCAACTACTAATATGATGGACAATAAATCAGGTGTAAATCCTGGCCAAGGCGCATCGGCAATTGTTAAAATAGATCCATCAATGAAGGTGTCAATTTCATAATGATCTTGAGCTGGAATAAAAATATCATCACCTCTACGTTCAACATGAATTCCTAATTTTCTAAATACATTCGGAATAACACCTAAATCATCATAACTAACATCTTTAATTGTAATTTCAGATTTAGTCATTGCTGCCAAACCAATGAAACTACCAATTTCAATCATATCTGGAAGAATTCTGTGGAAGCATCCTCCTAATTCTTTAACTCCTTCAATGTGTAACATATTTGAGCCAATTCCAGTGATGTTAGCCCCCATGCTGTTCAACATTTTGCACAATTGTTGTAAGTATGGTTCGCATGCAGCGTTGTAGATCGTAGTTTTCCCCTCCGCAAGCACTGCTGCCATCAATACGTTTGCAGTTCCTGTAACAGAAGCCTCGTCTAAATGGATGTAAGTACCTGTTAATTTTTCTGCTTCTATTGAGTAAAAGTGCTCATTCAAATCATAGTTGAATTTAGCGCCTAACATGGTGAAACCTTCAAAGTGTGTGTCTAATCTTCTACGACCAATTTTGTCACCACCTGGCTTAGGAATGAAACCTTTTCCAAAACGAGCTAGTAATGGTCCAACAATCATAATCGACCCTCTTAAAGCAGCAGCACGTTTTTTGAAGTCAGCAGTTTCTAAGAAAGGCAAATCAATCTCTTTTGCTTGAAAAATGTAGGTTCCTTTTTCGACTTTTTCGATTTTCACTCCCATTACTTGAAGTAAGTCGATCAGCTTGTTGACATCAATGATATCTGGAATGTTTGAAATTGTAATTTTTTCAGGTGTTAATAATACAGCACATAAGATTTGTAATGCTTCATTTTTAGCGCCTTGAGGAGTTAATTCTCCTTTTAATTGTTTTCCACCATGAATTTCGAAAGATGCCATGACTTAATATTTTTTCTTAAACTTAAATTTATTGTTCTGGTTGTTTTTAGAAGGCATGTTTTGCTTCTTTCTATTTGGTTGAATCCCCAT
>CANCJF010000206.1 GCA_947378245.1 Bacteroidota bacterium | reverse complement strand
TGATACATACTTTGGCTGAAGTAATTCCTATATTTGAATAATAAATACAAACATTTCAATGGAAAATAATTATTGTGTAATAATGGCAGGTGGCGTTGGAAGTCGTTTTTGGCCAATGTCAACACCTCAAAAGCCAAAACAATTTTTAGATGTTCTAGGTATCGGTAAATCTTTACTTCAAATGACTTTCGAACGTCTTTGTAATATCGCACCAAAAGAAAATATTTTCATTGTGACAAATGAAGGGTATGTAGATTTAGTTAAAGAACAATTACCAACAATAGATACAAATCGCATTTTAACGGAACCAAAACGTAAAAATACAGCACCTTGTATTGCATATGCCGCGGCAAAAATATTTGATCTAAATCCTTTAGCGACACTAGTTGTAGCTCCTTCAGACCATTTAATTCTCAAAGAAGAGAAATTTACTTCGATCGTTAATATCGCAATCAAACAAGCAAATTCTGACGAACGACTTGTAACGCTTGGTATCCAACCTTCTCGACCTGATACTGGATATGGGTATATCGAATTCGAAGAAGTAGGAGATATGATTGGTGGAGAAGTAAAAGAAGTAAAACATTTTAGAGAAAAACCAAACAAAGAATTAGCTGAAATATTTGTGAAAGCTGGAAATTTCTATTGGAATTCGGGAATATTTATTTGGAAAGCATCCTCTATTTTGAATGCTTTAAAAAAATTCAATAATTCTTTATACGAACTTTTTAGCCCTGAAAATGGATTTTACAACACATCCAATGAGCAAGATAAAGTAAATCAATGTTTTCATGTTTGTGAAGACATTTCCATTGATTTTGCGGTAATGGAACATGCTAAAAACGTTGATGTTGTTCTTGCAAATTTTGATTGGTCCGATCTAGGAACTTGGGGTAGTTTATACACACATTTAGACAAAGACTATAATGGGAATGCTGTTATAGGAGAACACGTTCACATGATAAATTCAAGTAATTGCATTGTGAATTTGCCTTCAAACAAATTGGCATTAATTGAAGGTTTGAACAACTACATTATTGTAGAATCAGACAATATGTTGATGATTTTAAATAAATCAGATGAGCAAAATATAAAAGAATACATGTTTGCTTTAAAAGAAAAAAGTCCGACTCTTTTTAAATAAGAAAGATACTTCTACTAATTAACGCTCAATGAAAATTGGGCGTTTTTTTTTGTTTAACCCTTTTAATATTTAACTATTATTCTATAAACACCTTCATATTAACCCCATTTACAACCATAGAATACATTCCTTTTGGAAGAGCTGTCAAATCAACTTGTGTCGTGTCAATGAAATTTTGATCTACTATTTTTTCTCCTATCAAAGTATATACCTCTACTCTATTTTCTCCAAAAACATTTATTGTAAAAACTCCTTGAGATGGATTTGGAAAAATTGAAATATTTATAGTAGCTTCTTCTAAACCTAAAGTTTCCGAATAAATCACGCCAATCGCATCAAGGTCAAAACCCGCAGAAGGATAAGGTGTTGGATAAGGATCATTAATCAAATGATGTTTTGCATCACGTTTTCCATACACTGGATTAATACTTCCAACCACATCAATGATTTTGACATGTGTAATCGCTTTTAGATTTAAACCGATACTGTCTTTGAGTTCTTCTAGGTCGAACGGAGTACCATAATTCGCTTTGTATTTTCCTGCAAGATTATTAATTTTCGTTGCATCCATGACTGCGTTATTATCCAATTGTACGCTTGTGTCCGATAAGGATGTCGCAGGAAAACGGATATAACGAACACCATCCGAACTTACTTCTACAAATGCTAATTCTAAAAACGTATTATTGAATCCATTTTCAAACACAGCAAAGTCAGGACCTAAGCCATTACTTATTGGGTAATCAAAAGTCAAAATAGCTTCTCCTCCATCCCCTAAACTAAGCACACCATTGAGTCCTGCTTTTCCAACTGCAGAAACATCTGTTCCTATTGTCGTCTTTCCTAAGGAGTGATTCGCGATATCTACCCACCCCAATATAGACTTACAATCAGAAGCCCACGATTTAAAAACAGTAGAATCTTTGGCAATTGCTGTCGTGCTAGGTAAACCAACACAAGGTGCAAATTGAGCCTTCAATAAGAATGGGATAAAGAAAAGTATGTAAACTGCTATTCTATTCATAATAAATCAAAGAATTTGGATTGAGTCCGACATGAATTTTTTGGATAAATTCACCTTTGTTTGAGAAACGATGAATATACCCTGTATTCGTATAAGTATTCGCATCAAAAACAAATAGCTGTTTGACTGCATCAACGTATTGAATACGATAGAGGGTTGTAATATCATTTAATGGAATAAACGAATTCGATAGAATAGCATTCGTTTGCATGTCGTAAAGAGAAACAGATTCAGCTGTATAAACTAACAAATTATCTTCCATCTTTTCCATTCCTGAAATATTAATGGGTATTGTTTCTTGACTCTTAGTTAGACCCATATTTACTTTTTTGAGTACAGATGGAATAGAACTGTAATTCCCTCGTATATGCACATAAAGCGTTGAGTCGTTTTGAACTACCATTTTACCGGGATTCTTACCGACTATTATTTTATCCAATTCAACTAAATTTTGACAATCAATGACAGACAAGGTCGAATCTAAGGAAGGTATTAATCCTCCTGAATTAGAAACATATAATTGGTGATTATTTACGGTCATGTTTTCTGGATTATTTCCAACTTTAATGCGTTTTTCTATACTAAACGTAATTGTATCGATAACATCTACATACCCATCAAAACAAGATACAAACACTTTTCCTCCATAAAACGCTAAGTTTCTTGGTTGTTTAGATTTTCCGTTTTCTTGCATCACAATCTGTTTTAAAGATTGACCTGTAAATGCATTCAATACTTCTATCGTACTTGAAACATTCACAAGCACATAAACTTTTCCTCCATAACGTTGCATGTCATTTCCTGTATCCCCAAGTTTCCTTCCTGTTTTTTGAAGAAAGAAATCATCAGAAACGTTTTTAGTAGTTAGATCAATCCAAGTTAAACTCGCATTATTCAAATTAAAAAGTCCCTCGTTGAGCACTAATAACCCATGTTTGAGTTTGGACACATCCGAGTTGATTGTTTTCTTTTTACAAGCAACAACAAAAAATATCAGAATACAAAGACTAATTAAACGCATAACTAAAGGTCAATAAATAATTTCTACCTGGCATAACAAAGTAACTAATGTATTGATAAGGAGTATTTACAACATTCTTTACTGTCAAATTTACCTTTAGTTTGTTATTTTTATAAGAATTCATTTTGTAATAGCACGTTAGATCGAAGGTAGAAAATCCTAGTAATTCATTAGATTCATTATTTTCATTCAATACATAGCGATTTGAGATGGTCGAATTACTAATGAAAATTCCTGATTTATTATTCCACATCAATGAAATTTCAGATTGCAAAGTATGAACAGGAAAATATGCTAATTGATTTTGATAGGTAGTCGAATGCTCATCCGAAATATCCTGAACTTTTTGAAATGCATAATTCATGGAAGCATCTAATTCCAATTTGTTAGAAAACCTCCAGTTTTTACGAAGCATTAGATCAACTCCGAAAATTTGCACTTTTCCAACGTTCAAAATCGACCAAACAAATAAATTCTTAGTTGGTATCGCTAAAATTTTATTGTCCACTTTGTTATAATAACCATCTACACTCAGATGGAATGAATTTTTCAAAAAGCCATAGGAAGTACCTGCAGAAAATTGCAAGGCTAACTCTGGTTTTAATTCTTTATTCCCGATGGCATTATAGTACAATTCACTGAACGAAGGCATACGAAACGTTTGTTTGAACCATACTCTAGGCATACCAAACCAAGAATGATCGTTACGTTTTTCAAGTTGAAAATAAGAAGTCCAAGCAGAAGTGTTTTTTATTGAATTTTCTTGTTGATTTTGCAAGGTATGATTACCAACTTGTACAGTCAATGAGAATGTTTTTAATGTTGATTTCAAACCAATAACCGATTGAAGATGATAACGTTTTGGTGAAAAGGCATGTTGATTCGTTGTCGTCAAATTACTAAAAGTATACTCCAAACCACCATACAAAAACAGTACACTGTCTTTTATTATCCGGTTTAACGTCACCCCCGTTTGATTGATGGTGTTGTAATACCATTGATTTAATCCTCCAGAATTATTCAAAAAAGATGGATCTATGTAATTCAAATAACCATAATTTAAGCTGTTGTATATATTCATCTTCCCTTTTCTCCCCTTTGCTTCGAGCACAATGTTCCC
>CANCJF010000205.1 GCA_947378245.1 Bacteroidota bacterium | reverse complement strand
CATTCGAAATACATGAACATTGCGCAACAATTAACAACGGCTGGTATTGCAAGTTTTATCATTGCACTCGTTAGAAATGAATACAGTGATTTTCACATTTCACAGGTACCAACTTCTGCTTGGATTGGACTGTTGTTCCTCGTGTTCATCGGATCAATCGTTGCCTACGTATCCTACATTTATTTGTTAAGTGTCAAACCAGCAGCTTTAGTTAGTACACATACCTACATCAACCCAATTGTAGCAGTAGTCTTTGGATGGTTAGTTTCCAATGAAGTAATCTCTCAAGTCCAATTCATCGGATTGTTTATCATACTTATAGGAGTACTCTTTGTGAATTTTAACACGTATAAAATTCCAAAATACATTCAATTAAAAATTGTGCGATACAATCGCAAACTCATTAGAAGCGTACGTGTGGCTTTTAATATCCTGTAAATAAGTTTTAGTTGCCAATAAAACTTAGTTATTAATTATTGTCGAATGAAGTTGTCTAAAAAGTGCCAACACTTCGTTGTTATCGAATCAAAAATGCTCATTTACATGTGTAAACTGCGCTTTTTTCTTCTTCGAACGCCTCGTTTTTTACAATTTTTAGTTCAACTTCTACAACAAAATGGGTGTCTCGAATTAACGAACACCCATTTTAATTTTAATCAAAAATCTCATGAAACAATCAAAAATTAGCGCGTTTTTCCCTTTAATTCTCTTCGTGTTTTTATACTTCGCAAGTTCCTTGTACTTTGCTGATTTTTACAAAACACCCATGATTGTCATCTTGCTACTAAGTGTATTAGTCGCATTTCTTCAATTCCAAAAGGTACCTTTTTCAGAGAAAATCACTGCCTTTTCATCCGGTGCAGGTGATGAAAACATCTTACTCATGGTGCTTATATTTTTACTAGCAGGAGCTTTTGGTCAACTTGGAAAAGACATAGGGGCAATTCAAAGTGCTATTGACATTACCCTTCATTACATTTCACCAAGATGGGTTGTATCCGGACTGTTTTTATTGGCATGTTTGTTATCATTATCCTTAGGAACTTCCGTAGGAACCATTGCTGCATTAGCACCTTTAGCTGTAGAACTTAATAAACAAATCCATTTAGATATTGCATTGGTACTAGCTGCCGTAGTTGGAGGATCAATGTTTGGCGATAACCTTTCGTTTGTTTCTGATACAACCATCGCTGCAACGCGCACCCAAGGAGTTGGTATGAAAGAAAAATTTAAAATAAACTTTAAATTAGTTCTGCCCTCAGCTATTATTACCTTTTTCGCCTATTACTTCATCACACCAGAAACAATTGCCTATTCAAAAACGGAGATCCTTTGGTTTGAAGGAATCAAGGTCATCCCTTACCTGTTCGTTTTCGGTTTAGCTTTAGTAGGATTAAATGTCATTTGGACACTTGGAATAGGAATCGTAGCAACCATTCTAATCGGTATCCTTTTTAAATCAATCGATTACACTTCTGGGATAACATCCATCCAAACCGGAATCAGTTCCATGTTTGACCTTAGTTTGATTTGCATCTTAATTGGAGGACTCATCGGTATCCTTCGATTTCATGGAGGTATTGAGTACTTACTCCACCATGTCTCACAAAAAATTAATTCGCGTAAAAAAGCTGAATTAACCATTTCATTTTTAACAGGATTGGTCAATAGTGCACTCGCAAACAATACCTTGGCGATTTTATTAGTTGGTCCACTTGCCAAAGAAATCGTACAGAAAAACGATGTCGACCCAGCGAGAAGTGCAAGTATTTTAGATACGACTTCGTGTTTTGTACAAGGTATCATTCCCTATGGTGCGCAACTGTTAACCGCGATTACAATAAGTAATTATACAACCTCTCCTATTGCGGTTATAGTTTACTTATTTTACCCGTTTTTAACTGGGATTTCGACAGTTTTAACTATAATTTTCAAAAAAAATTAAAAAATTATTAAATATCCTACTAATTCAATAGAATAAGTATTATATTTGTACCACAATTACTTCTAGCTCTGCTAGTATAATTTATAGAGAAGAGGGGAAAGATTAGGCTTTGAGATCCTCTGGCAACCAACTGTAAGTTCAACATTTGAATTGGAAAATCGGTGCCACATCCTAACCCAATAGTGGGAATATAAATTAAAAATGAAAAAAATGAAAAAACGAATGTGCTGTTGTTGTTACGCTAATTAAAATTCGCTCTGCGAAAAAAAGAAAAATCGTTTAACTTATAACAACAAAAAAATGAGAACTTTAAAAAACATCGATTTCTTAATCGAAAAAGCATATAAAAACACAATTACAAAACCGGAAGATGTACAAAAAAATGTATTAGAACACGAAAACATTTTATACATCAAAGACAAACAAACTGGACTAAAAGCGGTAATTGCTATTCATGACACGACCTTAGGTGCTGCTTTTGGAACAGTAAATATCCAACAATATGACCAGGTCAATAAGGCGTTTGAGGATGTTATTAAATATTCCAGATCAGCAACCTACAAAGCAGCTTTAGCAGGACTAAGCATTGGTGGAGCTCACGCTATATTATTAGCAAATGAAGATGAAACGGTAACTCCAGAACAATTACGAAAATTTGGTACATACATCAATATTTTAAAAGGTAAATATATTGCAACTCCGAGTTCATCGATTAGTACAGAGGAATTCAATTTCATCAAAGAAACAACCAATCATACGATTAGTTTCCAACGCAAAACGTTGAATATTTCTACATTTACTGCTTATGGAACGTTGGAAGGAATCAAAGCTTCAGCATTCTATTTATGGGGATCTGAAGAATTAAGAAATCGTAAAATTGTTGTTCAAGGTGTCGGTAAAGTTGGTACTCAAATTGTAGAATTTCTTGTGAAAGATGGTGCTGATATCACGATTGCTGATACAGACTATAACAAAGTGGAAGCACTACTAAATCGTTTCCCTCACTTAAATGCCATCGACCCTAAAGATGTACTCACACATGAAGCTGACATACTTATTCCTGCTGCAACAAGTGGCGTCATCAATGAGTTCACGATCCCCTTACTAAACTACAAATTAATTGCTGGTCCTGCCGACAATCAATTGAAAAACGAAGAGGAAGATGCAAAATTATTGGAAGAACATGGCATCCTATTCACTCCAGATTTCCTAATCAACGCAGGTAGTTTGATCACCAACTATTTTGAATATAGTCAACTAGATAAAGATCACCTGCAAGCAAAAATTGAAAAAATATACATTACCACATTGGAAACTTTTTTCTATGCAAAACAAAAAAATAGTGCTCCAATCACTGCTGCAAAGAAAATTGTAAAAACTTACCTAAATCAAGTACAGATTAGGAAGAATTAATTTATCAAGGTATAAATTATAGGCTTAATACACCTGAAGGCTGTCTGAAAAGATGGCCTTTTTTAATTTACTAACATCTTATCGATTTTAAAGAGTTTTCTAACTACTCTTCTTTTCCAAGTGTTTTTAGATAATGATTATTAAGTAATGATTTCATTTGAGTAATTGCTATTGTATTCAACTGAATAAGTCTTTCATTTTGAAGTAATTCTTGAGCAATTAACATTGCATTAATGCTTTCAAGATTTGACAGAACTACTAATTGATGAATTGTTGCAAAATCTCTAATATTTCCTTTTTCATTCGGGTTAGCATTGCGCCATTGTTTAGCTGTCATTCCGAAAAGTGCCATATTCAATACATCTGCTTCTGTTGCATACACCAAAGAAGTTTGAACTTGACCTAAGACTTGAGGAATTAGATTTTCTTTGATAGCATCGGCATGTATTTTATAATTTACTTTTGAAAGCATTCTTTGAAAATTCCACTCAATTTTTAAGCGGTCACTTTCATCCTCCTTTAATCTTTGATATTCTTTAACTAAAAGAAGTTGGAATTTAGGGCTAATCCACATGCCAAAATGGAATGCTATATCTTTATTTCCATACGTACCTCCATATCTTCCCGCCTTAGCAGTTAAACCAATTGCGTTAGTTGCATCAATCCAATTTTTAACCGATAAAACAAAATTATTACTACCTGCTGCATTTTTAATTATACCGAATTCGGTATAATTAAAATTAGGGTTATACAAAGCTTCCCATTCTCCAAGATATTCTATTGTACTTTTTAAGCTAAGCCATTTAATAATAACAACCTCCTGATGTTGACTTTTAGCCATATCTGTTAAGGAAATAAAATCATCTTTTTCCTCATGGACAATTGTAATTTCAGTACCATCAATATTTATTTTCTTTGCCATTATGTAATATGATTATTATAAAAATCATTT
>CANCJF010000204.1 GCA_947378245.1 Bacteroidota bacterium | reverse complement strand
TCTTCAATCGCTTTGTCGACGCCTTGTTTGTTTTTACCACCAGCAGTTGCGAAGAATGCTTGTCCGCCGCCACCTCCTTGGATGTGTTTGGAAATTTCACGGATGATTTTTCCAGCGTCTAAGCCTTTTTCTTTTGCAAGTGCTTCGTCGATAATGATGGTTAACGAACATTTGTCGTCTTCTACGCCACCAAAGATTCCTACGAAATTAGAAGTTTCCCCTTTTAATTGGTACGCGATGTCTTTGATACTTCCCGCGTCTAGGTTGACTTTCGTTCCTAAGAAATTGATGCCGTTGATGCCTTCGATTTTTGTTTTCAATTCGTGTTTCACCGCTTGTGCTTTTTCACGTTGGAACACTTCGATTTGTTTTTGTAGCGCTACATTCTTTTTGCTTAGTTCTTCTACAGCTTCTACAATATTTTTAGGATTCTTAAGAACCTCCTTGATTTCGTTTAAGGTCTCCACTTGTGATCGGTAGAATTCTTCTGCTGTAGTACTTGTGATTGCTTCAATACGACGGATACCTGCTGCAACAGCTGACTCCGAAGTGATTTTGAATAAACCAATCGCGCTAGTTGTAGCAACGTGTGTTCCACCACATAATTCGATGGATTCTCCGAATTGGATAGCACGCACTGAATCTCCATATTTTTCGCCAAACAAAGCCATTGCACCCATCGATTTTGCTTCTTCGATTGGAATGTTGCGGTGTTCGTTTAACAAGATGCTTTCACGGATATTAGCGTTCACTAATTCTTCGATTTGTTTCAATTCTTCATTGGTCGCTTTAGAGAAATGCGAGAAGTCGAAACGTAAGTTTTTAGCATTTACCAAGGAACCTTTTTGTTCTACGTGTGTACCTAACACCGTACGTAAAGCGTGGTGTAATAAGTGTGTTGCAGAGTGGTTACATGCAGAAAGTGCACGTTTAGTTTTATCTACATTTCCAACAAATGATGCTTTCGGATCTGCAGGTAATTTTTCCGCTAAATGCACGATGAGGTTGTTTTCCTTTTTCGTGTCGAAGATGTTTGTTTTTTCTCCGTTTGTCTCGATGAAACCAGTATCACCCACTTGTCCACCACCTTCTGGGTAGAACGGAGTTTGGTTGAATACCAATTGGTAGAACGTTTTTTGTTTTTGGCTAACCTTACGGTATTTGATAATTTTTAATTCGGCAGTCAGGTTGTCGTATCCAATAAATTTCTCGTCTTGATCTGGTTGTAATTGCACCCAGTCGTCTGTTTCGATAGCAGTCGCAGCACGTGAACGGTCTTTTTGTGTTTGAAGTTCCGCTTGGAAAGCTTCTTCATCTATTGATAAGTCATTTTCTCTTGCAATTAAAGAAGTCAAATCTACAGGGAAACCGAACGTATCGTATAATTCAAACACAGAAGCACCGCTAAGTACTTTTGTATTCGTTTCTTTTGCCGTTTTCATTAAGTTATCCATTCTACGAATTCCTAATTCTAATGTTCTAAAGAAACTTACCTCTTCTTCGTGGATTACTTTTTGGATGATGTCTTTTTGCGTGATTAATTCAGTGAAATATTCACCCATCGTTTGCCCTAACACAACACTTAATTCTCCCATGAACGGTTCTTTTAAGCCAAGCGTTTGGTATCCGTAACGAATAGCGCGACGAAGGATTCTACGTATCACATAACCAGCACCAGTGTTGCTTGGTAATTGTCCGTCCGCAATTGAGAATGCAATTGCACGGATGTGGTCCGCGATGACACGAAGCGCGATGTCTGTCGTTTCCACTTTCCCATATTCCATACCAGACACTTTTTCCATGTGTTTGATCAATGTTTGGAAAAGGTCGGTATCGTAGTTAGAAGTTTTTCCTTGCAAAGCCATTGCCAAACGCTCTAATCCCATACCTGTATCCACGTGCGTAGCAGGAAGTGGTTCTAAGCTTTGGTCCGCTTTACGGTTGAATTGCATGAAAACGTTGTTCCAAATTTCGATTACTTGAGGATGGTCGTTGTTTACTAAGTCTTTTCCAGGAGTTTTCATACGATCTTCTAATGGGCGAATATCGACATGGATTTCCGTACATGGTCCACAAGGTCCCGTTTCTCCCATTTCCCAGAAATTATCTTTTTTCGAAGCAAGAAGGATGCGGTCTTCCGCGATGAAACGTTTCCAGATAGCAAAACTTTCTTCGTCTTTTGGTACGTTGTCTTTAGCGTCCCCTTCGAATACCGTTACATATAATTGATCTTTTGGGATTTTATACACTTCCGTTAATAATTCCCATGCCCAAGAGATAGCATCTTCTTTGAAGTAATCTCCGAAAGACCAGTTTCCAAGCATTTCGAACATGGTGTGGTGGTAAGTATCTACACCCACTTCTTCCAAGTCGTTGTGTTTACCAGACACACGTAAACATTTTTGCGTGTTTGCAATACGTGTAACGCTTGGTTTGGCATTACCCAAGAAATAATCTTTGAACTGATTCATTCCCGCGTTTGTAAACATCAACGTCGGGTCGTTTTTGACAACCATCGGAGCAGAAGGAACGATTTTGTGTCCTTTGCTAGCGAAAAAGTCGAAAAAATGCTGTCTAATTTCTTGAATAGTCATAGTATCTTGGGTATTTAAAATTCAATTTTGCTCAAAGATAAGGGATTAAAAATTTATTTGTATATTTGATAAGGTAAATTCTAATCACAATGAAAGTAATTCTGGATATTAAGGACAATAAGATGGCGTTTTTTATGGAAATGATGTCAAATCTTTCATTTGTAAAAAAAGCTACACCATTGACCGACGAAAAAGCGAAGTTAATAGAAGAATTTACGGATGCTATTAACGAGTTAAATCTTACAAAAAGCGGTCAGTTGCAAGCAAAAAATGCAGAAGATTTATTAGATGAATTATAGTGTCAAAACAATTTCATTATTTGAAAAACAGCTAAAGAAACTAGCGAAAAAATATCCTTCGATTAAACAAGATTATTCTGAATTTCTTCAATTAATCAAATCCGATCCAACCACAGGTATTCCTTTAGGAAGAAATTGTTATAAAATTCGATTTGCAATATCTTCCAAAGGAAAAGGAAAATCTGGAGGAGCAAGAATCATTTCTCATGTTGTTGTTAGTAATTCAGATGTTTATTTATTAAATATCTATGATAAATCAGACAAAGAAACCTTAACAGACAAAGAAATTCAGCAACTACTAGATTTAATTGCTGACTAATTAGTATTTGTCACCCATTTTCTGCCAAAACGACATATTTGCCAACAGAGCAGCCTTATACAGAAGGAAAAATGGCATAAAAATCGATTAAATCCCTTGTGGCACAAAGATTGAAATAGGAAAGGAAATCAAAAAAGCAAAAACAAAGATTATGGGAAAAATAATTGGAATTGACTTAGGAACAACAAACTCATGTGTTTCAGTAATGGAAGGAAATGAGCCAGTAGTAATTGCTAACTCAGAAGGAAAAAGAACAACACCATCGATTGTTGCATTCGTAGAGGGAGGTGAGCGTAAAGTAGGAGATCCTGCAAAGCGTCAAGCTATCACGAATCCTACAAAAACAGTTGGATCTATCAAACGTTTCATGGGTGCAACTTACGACGATACAAGAAAAGAAGCTGACCGTGTACCATATACAGTAGTAAAAGGAGATAACAACATTCCACGTGTTCAAATCGACGATAGACAATATTCTCCACAAGAGATTTCTGCGATGATTCTTCAAAAAATGAAGAAAACAGCTGAAGACTATTTAGGTCATGAAGTAACTGAAGCTGTTGTTACAGTTCCAGCATACTTTAACGATGCACAACGTCAAGCTACAAAAGAAGCTGGTGAAATCGCTGGTTTAACTATCAAAAGAATTATCAACGAGCCAACTGCAGCAGCATTAGCTTACGGATTAGATAAAAAAGGGACAGATAAAAAAATCGCAGTATTCGATTTCGGAGGAGGAACACATGACGTTTCTATCTTAGAATTAGGAGATGGTGTATTTGAAGTATTGTCTACAGATGGTGATACTCACCTAGGTGGAGATGATGTGGATGCAGTAATCATTGACTGGTTAGCTGACGAATTCAAAAATGACGAAGGAGTTGACTTACGTAAAGATCCAATGGCATTACAACGTTTGAAAGAAGCAGCTGAGAAAGCGAAAATTGAACTTTCTTCTACAGCATCTTCAGAAATCAACTTGCCATACATCATGCCAGTTGACGGTGTTCCAAAACACTTAGTTAGAACATTACAAAAAGCGAAATTCGAGCAATTAATTGCATCTATCGTAGAGAGAACAATTGCTCCTTGTCGTTCAG
>CANCJF010000203.1 GCA_947378245.1 Bacteroidota bacterium | reverse complement strand
ATGATACCACCATTTCCTTCACCACCAATTACTGCGCATTGTTCCTTCATTTTAGAAACAACATTTACCTCTCCAACAGCAGCAGCGTAATACGTTAATCCACGTTGTTCCGTAATATCTCGTAATGCTTTAGTAGAAGACATATTGGATACCGTAGAACCAGGAGTGTGAGTCAATACATAATCTGCAACTGCTACCAACGTATATTCTTCTCCAAACATAGAACCGTCTTCACATACCATTGCTAAACGATCAACATCTGGATCAACTGTAATCCCTAAATCAGCACCTATCTCCATAATTTTACCTGATAAATCAGTCAAATGTTCCGGTAATGGTTCTGGATTGTGAGGAAATTGCCCCGTAGGATCACAGAACATTTCGGTTATTTTAGAAACGCCTAAAGCTTTTAATAATGCTGGAACAAAAATTCCTCCAGTAGAATTAACTGCGTCTACTACTATTGAAAAATCTGCTTTTTTTATAGCCTCAATATCTACTAAGTCTAATTTTAAGACAGCATCAATGTGTTTTTGCAAGTAAGTGTCATCATGTGTAATAATTCCAAGATCATCCACTTCAGCAAAATCAAACGCTTCTTGTTCTGCAATTTCTAATACTAATTCTCCTTCAGCTCCAGAAATAAATTCTCCTTTTGCGTTCAGTAATTTTAAAGCATTCCACTGTTTTGGGTTATGACTAGCAGTTAAAATAATCCCTCCTTGCGCATTTTCCATTGGAACTGCAATTTCAACCGTAGGAGTTGTAGAAAGACCTAAGTTTACTACATCAATACCTAATCCGATCAAAGTGCTGCAAACTAAGTCAGAAATCATCTGACCCGATATGCGGGCATCACGACCAATAACTACTTTTATTTTTTTGGACGGATATTGATTTTTCAACCAAGAACCATAAGCTGCAGCAAATTTTACGGTATCAATAGGAGTAAGTCCATTATCTACTTTTCCTCCTATCGTTCCTCGTATCCCTGAAATAGATTTAATTAATGTCATACCAATTATTTTTCAAAAGACTTTTTTAATGCAATCATTTTTATACATGCAATCGCACATTCAATTCCTTTATTACCATGTTTTCCACCTGAACGGTCTATTGACTGTTGGATGTTGTTATCCGTCAATACACAAAAAGAAACAGGTGAGTTGTATTCCAACATCACTTTCATCAATCCATCTGTGGTGCCTTGACAAACAAAGTCAAAATGTTTTGTTTCACCTTGAATTACAACGCCAATAGCAATTACACCATCCACATCTGTTTCATCAAGCATCCATTGTGCTGCTAGAGGTAACTCAAACGCACCAGGTACATACCGAAGCAATATATTACTTTCAGGTACATTGTTATCTGCTAATGCTTGTTTAGCACCTGCTAACAAGTTGTTTGTGATAGAATCGTTCCACTCAGAAACAACGATGCCGATTTTAAAATCGGCAGCGCTTGGTAGAGTATCTTTGGAATAATCCGATAAATTCTTTAAGGATGTAGCCACTATTATTTTCTGTTTTTTGCTCTCGCAATATATTTATCAATAGATTTAGCGTTGGAGAAATTCAAGAAATTACTTTTAATCCTTGTGTATAACTCTGTAGCTTCTTCATACTTTTTTAATTCTTCAGCAACCAATGCTGCTTTAAACAAATAAGTTGGAGTTGTTAATTCATTTTCGTTTAATTCAGCAGCTTCTAAATATAAATCCAAAGCTTCTTGATATTTACCTAATTCAGATTGACAATCTGCTTGTAAACCAAGTTTATAAACAGAAACATACGTATCTTTTACATCTACACCTTCTAATGCTTCACTTGCTTTTTTGAAGTCCCCTTTAGCCATGTACTGACGTGCTAATACAAATTGAGCAATTTCTCCTCCTTGTTTTCCGTCGTATTTTTTCACAACTGCTTCCAATTCATTGATTGCAGCATCTGTGGAATCTTTTACAGCTAAATTTAACCCTCTATAATAAGCTTCCTTTGATTTTTCATTGTTTGGAGACCAAATAAATTGACGATATGCAAAATACAAAACCATCAATCCAAGTACTGAACCAATTCCATAAGTTGCAAAACGAAGATTTTTATTCGTTTGTAATTGACCTTTAAAGTCTTTAAAAGAAATATTTTCTAGCATAATAGCGATATTTTGAATACAAAAATAATATTTTTTTGAAAGCATAAGTGAATTTTGATCAATAATCCAAATAAGATACTAACAATGAAGGTGTGTATTTCATACATTTGCAATCTTAAAGATCAGAATATCCATAAATAAATATAACAAAATAAGCTATGAAATTGTTTGACTTCATTCTAAAAAGCTATAATTTTCATGAAAAATCAATCTCAAATACAATCCAATTATTACAAGAAGGTGCTACCATACCATTTATTGCACGTTACCGTAAAGAAATGACTGGAAATTTAGATGAAGTTCAAATTACAGACATTCGCGATGCAATCAAAAAACACGAAGAATGTATTCAACGACAAAAAACAATTTGTAAAGCCATAGAAGAACAAGGAAAATTGACTACCGAACTTCAACAATCCATATCATCAACTTTTGACCTGACCTTATTAGAAGATATTTATTTACCATACAAACAAAAGCGTTTGACACGTGGTGAAAAAGCACGGAAATTAGGTTTAGAACCACTTGCAAAAAACATCATGAGTCAACGTGGTGGTGATCCATATAGAATGGCGACAAGTTTTGTGAAAGGAGAGGTGGAAAACGAAGATCAAGCAATTCAAGGTGCAAAAGACATAATAACGGAATGGATGAATGAAAATATTCAGTTACGTTCAAGACTTCGAACTATTTTTCAACGTAAATCTTTAATTGTTACTAAAATAATGAAGGGTAAAACGGAAGAAGGGGAGAAGTATAAGGATTATTTTGAATTTTCAGAGTCTCTGCCAAAAATTCCATCGCATCGATTTTTAGCGATTTACCGAGGAGAACGGGAAGGGATATTAAGCTTGAAAGTTCAACCAGATAAAGAGGAAGTAATTGAATTACTAGAACGTTTTTTTGTGAAGTCAAATGATGATTGCGGACAACTGGTAAAAGAATCTTGTAAAGAAGCCTATACTCGTTTACTTTCAACTTCCTTAGAAAATGAAATTATTAATGAAGCGAAAGCGAAAGCTGATAAAGAAGCAATAAGGGTGTTCGCAACTAACTTAAAACAACTATTACTTGCATCTCCTGTTGGGGCTAAGCGTATTTTAGCAATTGACCCAGGATTTAGAACAGGTTGTAAAGTAGTTTGTTTAGATGAAAAAGGGGTATTGTTATTTAACACCACGATTTTCCCTCATGCACCACAAAATGAACGCGATAAAGCATCTGCAAAACTTTCTCAATTGATTCAAATGTATAAAATTGAAGCGATTGCAATTGGAGATGGGACAGCTGGAAGAGAATCAGAAAATTTAGTACGTAAAGTTAAATTCGACCGTGACTTGGAAGTCTATATAGTACGTGAAGATGGAGCGTCCATTTATTCTGCAAGTGCAATAGCACGTAAAGAATTTCCTGATTTTGACGTAACGGTACGTGGAGCGGTTTCTATTGGTAGAAGATTAATGGATCCATTGTCGGAACTCGTGAAAATCGATCCGAAATCCATTGGAGTAGGACAGTACCAACATGAAGTAGATCAAAAAACACTGAAAACTTCTTTAGATGATGTTGTAATTTCTGCAGTAAACACGGTTGGAGTTGATTTGAACCTTGCTTCTCCTTATTTATTACAATATGTTTCTGGTTTAGGTCCTGGACTAGCGGAAAACATTGTAAAATACAGACAAGAAGTGGGTGCTTTTAAAAGTAGGGAAGAACTGAAAAAGGTAAAATTACTTGGAAACAAAGCGTTTGAACAATGTGCCGGATTTTTAAGAGTACGAGATGGCGAAAACCCATTGGACAATTCAGCGGTTCACCCAGAATCTTATTCGTTAGTTATGGAAATATCAAAGAAGACAAAAACAGAAATTGATTATTTAATTGGAAATGATACGTTATTAAACTCATTAGTTGCATCGGATTTCCCTACTGCTGATACATTTACGTTTCAAGATGTTATTAATGAATTAAAAAAACCTGGCCGAGACCCACGTAAAAAAGCGAGTGTTTTTGAATTCAATACTTCGTTAAAAACTATTGCTGATGTTCATTTAGGAATGAAAGTTCCGGGTATAGTAACCAACGTAACTGATTTCGGAGCATTTGTGAATATAGGAATCAAAGAAAATGGTTTGATTCATAAATCTCAATTGGCCGAT
>CANCJF010000202.1 GCA_947378245.1 Bacteroidota bacterium | reverse complement strand
CTTTTAAAAGGGAATTTGACACAATTGTTTATAGACAATTTGATGCTGAAATTAATATTAAAAGAGAATTTCCATTAGAAGTAACCGTCGAGACACAGGATAAAATTATTGTTATTAAAAACAATATTATTTTTTATTTATCGTATAATCTTTTATTTTTTTGGTTAATGTCTGGATTTATTGTTACTATTTTTTTTTCTATTAATAAACAAGAATTAGATACTTTAAAAGTACATTTTAAAAATAAAAATACTTTGTTATTATTAAAACCATTGTTGAAACAAGTACTATTTAAGTCAAAAAGTATTAATTGATTCTTATTTCCAAATTCACATTCATTTTTAACTATCTTATCCTCCGTGTGGCTACTTCGAAGGATTAAACAGATCTTTGATCCTTATGTTTACGTCTTCCTTTTCTTTTTCTTAGCCGCTGGGAACAGGATGTTGTTTAGAATCAAACGATATCCTGGGGAGTTTGGGTGGAGGTTTAAATCGGTCGGTGGATCTTGTACCATGTGGCGGTAATCTTCTGGGTCGTGACCACCGTAGAACGTCCAAGTTCCTTGACCTAATTCACCATGTACGTATTTTGCAGTTCCAAGGGCTTTATTTTCTCCTAAAATTAACACATTCGATTTGATGAAGTCTTTCTTGAAGTCTGTTGTTTGCCCCATAAAATCATCGATGATGTCGGTATGACATTGCGTTAACATGGTAGGAATAACATCCCATTTCGCAGAAAATTCAAACAAAGAGAATTTGTCCATAGCTTCCGATTTGTGTAAATCGGTACCATCGACGTTTGAGTATTCATATACTAAGGGATTTCGTTCCAAGGTAAATTTATCGAATGCAAACGTGTTTGCGTAATCGAGTTTTTGTTGGCAATTTGGATCAGCTGGATCTCCGTCGAACATACTTTCACAAATATCTGTATTGTGTGCTGCGAGTGCAATGTCAAAACTATCTGTTCCACTACACATAGTAAAAAGGAACCCACCTCCTAATACAAAATTTTTCAAGTTGTTTGCAACTGCTAATTTCAATTGAGAGACCTTGTTGAAGCCTAACATTTTTGCATCACTTTCCGCTTCTGCAACTTGGGCGTGATACCAAGGTGCATTTCTGAAATTATTGAAGAATTTACCATATTGACCTGTGAAATCTTCATGGTGTAAGTGGAGCCAATCGTATTTTGGGAGCACCCCCATTACGATAGCTGAGTCATATATCTTTTCATAGGGAATTTCTGCGTATTCTAAAACTAGAGTTACCGCATCATCCCATGGTTGTTTTCCTTTAGGAGTATAAACCGCAATTTTAGGAGCTTTTTCTAATTGGATAATTTCTTGATTGACATCTGGATTAGATATTTCATTGCGTATTGCATTTGCTTTCCCATCGGTTATCACCTCATATTTTACACCTCTAATGGTCAATTCTTCTTCAATTTTTACGTCGTGCGGACACAAAAAAGAACCTCCTCTGTAATTAAGTAACCACTCGAGCGTTAATCCATTATTCAACATCCAATAAGCGATTCCGTAGGCTTTCAAGTGATTTGATTGCCCATTATCCATCGGAATTAATACACTTGTTGCATTTAGTCTCAAACTAAACGAAATAATCAGTAGAAGAAAAAGTGTTTTTTTCATGCGTTAGAAAGGATCGTCAAGACTATCAGTGTTGAAATCAAAATTTTCCTCTGCTTCATTCATTTTACTTTGAACAGTGTAACTATTTCCAGCAGGAGCACTGTCAAAACCAGAATTTACTCCTAGGGCACCCATCGTTTTACCTATAGGTTGGTAGTCGTCGTCAAAAGAATCAAAATTATCGAATCGTGCATATTCTCCAATAAAGCGAAGACGAACAGAGTCTGTAGCGCCATTACGGTGTTTAGCAACAATAATCTCACCTACACCAAGGTTGGATTCGCCATCTTCGTTTTGAAGGATTTGGTAATATTCTGGACGATACAAGAAAGATACGATATCGGCATCCTGCTCAATTGCTCCAGATTCACGTAAGTCGGAAAGAATTGGTTTTTTATCGCCACCACGTGTTTCCACCGAACGACTTAACTGAGAAAGTGCAATTACAGGAATATTTAATTCTTTTGCAATTTCTTTAATTGAACGAGAGATGGTAGAAATTTCTTGTTCACGGTTACCGGACCCTTTACCACCACCTGCAGTCATTAATTGAAGGTAATCGATAATTACAATTTGTATGTCGTATTGGCTTTTTAGTCTTCGGCATTTTGCACGTAAATCGAATACCGAAATCCCTGCAGTGTCGTCAATGTAAATTGGAGCAGTTGCTAATTTTGCAATCCGTGTATGCAGTTGTTGAAATTCATGTTCTGCCAAATCACCTTTTCTCAGTTTTTCAGCGCTGATTCTAGATTCAGAAGCGATCAAACGTTTCACTAATTGCACTGAGGACATCTCTAATGAGAATATTGCTACACCCATACCATAATCTACAGCAGTATTTCTTGCCATAGATAGTACGAAAGCGGTTTTACCCATTGCTGGTCGTGCTGCGATAACAATCATGTCTGAACGTTGCCATCCCGAAGTAAGTTTATCTAATTCACGGAAACCAGTAGGTACACCAGATATACCATCCGTATTTTTAGCTGCTTTTTCAATTTCTAAAATTGCTTCACGTACGACGTTTTGCATCACGTCAACGTTCTTTTTCATGTTGTTTTCAGCAATTTTGAAAAGATCTCCTTCAGCTTTATTTAATAAATCAAAAACGTCAGTCGTTTCATCGAATGCATCACGAAGCACTTCGTTACACATACGAATGATTTCGCGTTGGATAAATTTTTGAGAAATAATACGTGCGTGGTATTCTGCGTGTGCAGCAGAAGCAATACGATGAGTTAATTGCGATACATATAATGCTCCACCCGCCATTTCTAATTCACCTTCTTTACGAAGTTGTGTTGTAACGGTAAGAAGATCGATCGGATTTGTACTTGCAAAAAGTTCACGAATGGCTTTGTATATCACCACGTGTTTTGGATCATAAAAACTATTTGGTGTAAGGACATCAATTGTGTCGTTCACCGCATTTTTGTCTAACATCATTGCTCCCAAAACTGCCTGTTCTAAGTCAACAGCTTGTGGTGGTCGCTTACCGAAAGCATCAGGGAAATCAGCGTTTGCAGGTTTCGTTCTGGTTAACGGTTTTTTGATTTTATCCGAATTATTTTCCATAAAAACAAATGTACGGAAAGGGAAGTGAGATACAAAATTTTGTTGATAAATGAAGTGACAGATTATTAATTTACCAGATTGTAAAAACTAGAAAATTCAACTTATTTTTATCCTTATCTTTGTTTAAAATAATTTTTTATGAAGATTTTTTCTGTCCTTATAGTAGGTTTAACTGTTTTATATTTGAGTTCGTGTACAGAACAAAAAGTAAAGGAGAAGTTGACCGATGAATTTTTCAAAAAGAAAGTAAAAGAAGCGGCATTACCTTTTGATCAACAAGTAGTTCGTGAGGTGGAAGGTCGTTTGTCGATTCCGCGCACGGAAAAATACTCCTATGAAGTACATAAAGCATTTTTAAATTCTGATAACGAAGAAGATGCGATCATCACAGTCAATCGTTATAATTTTGCGTTAGAAGAAGCAAGTAGATCTACAAATCCTGCTAAAAATGCAGAAATGGGGTACATTGGGAACTATAATTTCTTTATCTATTACGATGGGAAATTGAAAAAATTCTCTAACCCAATTAAGGTACCGTCGAGTCCTAAAGCGCCGTTGAAAGTGATTTTTGAAAATATACAATCGGAAGTATACAAAGACATAACGATTGAATACCGTATTCGTAATTCTGCATTTCGAAGTTATTATTTAATCGCAAATGGAAGTATGCAAATTATGTTTCAATGGAAGTTGTTTGATAATGTAGGAACAGCCTATCCAGAAGCGAATTTTATTACCTACGACAAAGGTTCAATGAGTTTGTTTAAAGACATTTTGATTTATACAGGAAAAATTAAGAATTATTCACCAGTCATACCAGATGTGTATTCATACAATCCAGTAATTGAAAAGGCAGGAGGGTTATTGTACCGCTTTTTTTATGACCCTAGAACCATGAAATACATGACGAGGAAAAGTTGAGTGACCCTTCCTTTCGATATTCCCTCCATCTCGTTAAAGCCGACTTTAACTTTAACCTTTACTTCTTAATTTCTCCTATGTTTGTTTTCAACAAATAGAATGAATAAATTTAGTAATAAAAAGTGAAAAAGAATGAGAGCTGATTAATTCCGAAATAGCTTTCAAAGTATATTGTCATTGAGATCTTGCCTCATTCTTTTTTGTTTCTTAGA
>CANCJF010000201.1 GCA_947378245.1 Bacteroidota bacterium | reverse complement strand
GTCTGCCCCTTTCAGGTCAGAATCTTTGTGCCATAAGCGTTCAACTTTTTGGTTTAACATTGTTTCCAATACATATACCATATCCTCATCGCAGTTCGACCCAGGGAAAGTAACAACTCCAAATTTCATTTGCTTCGTTTTATTTTTTTATACTTTTTTTGCCATTTGGCAATTTTACTTTACAAAAGTAGTCATTTCACATGCACGTTAATTATTTAATGAAAAATTTAGCAAGTGAAAATATGAACAATGTGTAAAACAATATTTTTGAAAGTAATAATGATGATTTATTAAAGAAGGAAAAAGGGTAGAAAAAGCACAGAGGTAAGATTGCTACGCTTAACCATTCAAAATTGCGATCGTGGAAATATTCATAAATCCCAATAATCACACCAACTAATAATACCAATTTTAAAATCGCTAATAATTTTTTAAATCGCAAAGAACTTTTGGATGTTTTATAACTCAGAGTTAATAAACTAAGTAAGCCAATTAAGATGAAAATAGATACTGAAGAACCGATAACTTTACTGTTTTGCAGAAAATGTTCCGATAATTTATACCAATCCCAATGTAATTGTGTGTAGAAATTGAAGACAAAAAATGTTGCATATCCTACGGGTAATAAAAAACCTATAGTAGCTAATAATACTTCCCTGAATACAAAAGGTCGAATACGCGTAATCATAAGCCACACGACGGGAAAAAACAGGATAAACGGCGGATTGAAAGTTGCTGCAGTCCCTAGTAAAAATGATCCATTGAAGGCTATTTTTCGACCCTCGGAATTGTTTTGCAATCTAAAAAACTGGAACAGACAGAAAATAAGCAGGGTATGAGAGATAAGTACACCATCTAATTGATAAAACGAATGAAAAAAACTCATGAATAAGATGTACAACAAAGAAATCAGGTAACTATTTCGATCGTAAAATTCATTGGAGTTGAATAAATAATTTGCTAATATCGCGTTGAGAAGGACTATTCCTAAGCTTAGGTAATTAATCCAAACATAACTTTCGATGAAGTAACTTCCCCAAAATCCAAGGTTAATTTCAGGAAAGACCTCAAAATATCCAGTAAACTCATTGAGCGTCACAAACCCTCCAATAAAAAGGGGGAGCAACAAGAGTACATAGATTTGATTACCTAAAAAAATGCGCGTCATTGTCGCGAAGATACAATTGGATGATAAGAATTTCAATAGAAAATCAAAATAAAAGCCACAATTGTTGATAATTTGAAAAGAAATTGTTTATTTTGTCATATAAAACTTAGAAACTATGAATGCACTTTGGTACGGAATCGCGAATTTTTTTCAATCTATTTTTGGATTTTATGATATTGTAGGAAATGTATTTAATTATTCATGTATTGTTTTAGGTTTTGTAGGTTTATTTTATTGGTTAAACTACCAACGTAAATTCAATAAAGAGGCTGAAAACAATCCAAATCAGATTAAATAATTTTATCAATTATATTTATTAGGTTGTCTTTTAGACAACCTTTTTTTTTGACTATGCACGACAATACAATTATCATAACTGCGGGTGGAATTGGCAAAAGGATGGGAGGTAATATACCCAAACAATTCCTTTTGTTTCAAGGACAGCCTATACTTATGAAAACCATTGCGTGTTTTTATACGTATGATAATCAGGCACAAATACTTGTCACCCTTCCCGAAGCATGGAAATCTTATTGGTCAGAGTTATGTGAGCAATATCAATTTTCTATCCCTCATACTCTATTATCTGGAGGAAAAGAACGCTATCATTCTATTCAATGCGCTTTAAAATTAGCGAAAGGTAAGTTCGTTGCGGTTCACGATGGTGTACGACCAAATGTTTCTCAAGAAACGATTCAACGTTGTTTTGACGCTGCTAAAAATACTGGTTCTGGTATTCCGGTACTTGAAGTGACTGAATCTTTGCGTGAATTGTTACCTGACGGAACATCCAAAGCAGTTGTTCGAAGTAATTATCGCAGTATACAAACACCCCAAGTTTTTGAAAGAAGTCTATTAGAAAAAGCATACAAACTCCCATTTCATGAGGGTATTACAGATGATGCATCTTTGGTAGAGGAAGCAGGCTTTATTATTTCTTTGGTAGAAGGAAATGTGGAGAATATAAAAATAACAACCCTTGGAGATTTAACATTCAAATAATAATCAATGCTTATTTTTGTGTTTATCCTTTTTAGAATATAAAGTATGGAGTTAGTAAATCGGGAATTAAGTTGGTTGTCTTTTAATGAAAGAGTATTACAGGAAGCTATTGATCCAAATGTTCCATTGGTAGAACGTATGCGCTTTTTAGGTATTTATTCTAATAACATGGATGAGTTTTTCCGTGTACGAGTAGCAAATATTAAACGTATTATTTCTATCAAGAAAAATTCTGTACAAGGATATAATGGTACAGCTTCAGAATTATTAGAAGATATTCGTGCAGAAGTTTTACAACAACAAAAAATGTTTGAATCGTGTTATCAAGGATTATTAATAGAGCTAAAAGAAAAGAATATTTATCAATTAACCGAAAAGAATCTAACAAATCAACATCGTGAAGAGCTTTCAAACTACTTTAATTCTGAACTTAAACACGAAATAGTACCAATCATTCTCAATCCAAAATTACCTTTCCCTAAATTGAGGGATACTCATATTTATTTAGCGGTAAGATTAGAAAAAGAAAATTCAAAAAAAGCATTTTACGCATTAATACAAATTCCTTCAACTTATCAACGATTTTATAAAATACAACAAGAGGACAAATCCTTTTTTATCTTAATTGATGATATCATACGTTTACATTTGGATTCCATCTTTACCATTTTTGATGTCAAAGAAATGGAGGCATTTACTTTTAAGTTTACCCGTGATGCAGAACTAAACTTAGATGATGATTTATCGGTGTCTTTCATTGAAAAAATGGAGGCGAGTTTACAAAACAGAAAAAAAGGAGAGCCTGTGCGTTTTGTGTACGATGCTAAAATGCCAACTGATTTAAAAAATTACCTTCTAAAAGCGTTAAACTTAAAAGCTGGATTGAATGCTATTCCTGGAGGTCGTTACCACAATTTTAAAGACTTCGCAGGATTCCCTGATTTTGGAAAAAAGGAATTGGTGTATGAAAAACTACCGCCGCTAGACCATCCAGATTTAATCCATGTCAAGAGTTATTTAAATACATTTGCAGAGAAGGATGTATTACTTCATTTTCCTTACCAAAAGTTTGATTATGTCGTTGATACGATTCGTGAAGCAGCAATTGATCCGACCGTTAAATCTATAAAAATCAATGTATATCGCGTTGCGCATAACTCTCAAATTATGAATGCATTATTAAATGCTGTAAATAATGGGAAAGAAGTTGTTGTGATTTTTGAAATTCAAGCGCGATTTGATGAGGAAAACAACCTTTATTGGGCAGAACGCATGAAAGAACAAGGTGCGCGTGTCATATATGGTGTACAAGGGTTAAAAGTTCATTCTAAATTATTAAAAATATCACGATTAGTAAAAGGAAAAGAACAAATTATATCGTTTATAGGTACTGGAAATTTTCATGAAAAGACAGCTAAGATTTATTCAGATGTAGGCTACTTTACCTCTAATAATTCTATTTGTCAAGAAGTTAGAAAAGTGTTCCGTTTAATGGAAAATAATATTGACAGAGGAGTTTATCGTAATTTATTGGTTTCTCCATTTAACAATCGTCGTAAACTAACAAGTTTAATTCAAACAGAAATAGACAATGCTAAAAAAGGAATCCCTTCTGGTATTTGTATTAAGATCAACAATTTAGTTGACGTTAAAATGATTGATAAGTTATACCAAGCTAGCAATGCGGGTGTAAAAATCAAAATGAATGTTCGTGGAGTGTGTTGTTTGGTTCCAGGTATTAAAAACCAAAGTGAGAATATTGAAATAATAAGTATTGTAGACCGCTTTTTAGAGCATGCACGTTTCATGATTTTTGAGAATAACGGTAATCCATTGTATTATATTTCTTCTGCGGATTGGATGGAACGTAACTTAGACAAACGTATCGAAGTTGGAGCACCTATATTAGACAAAGTATTGCAAAACGAGTTACAAACCATTTTCGGTTTACAATGGTCGGATAATCAGAAATCGCGTGTGATTGATAAAAAATTGAAAAACAAACACCACACCAACGACTTGGATTATCCTGTACGTTCACAAATGGCTTTATACGAATACTACAAGAATCAGTTGGAAGTAACAGGAGAATAAAATGGCTACTATTGCTATTGTAGGATTTGGTTGGTTGGGAACACCTCTAGGTGAAAGCTTGGTAGAGCTCGGACATACAGTTGTTGGCACTACTAGAACACTCG
>CANCJF010000200.1 GCA_947378245.1 Bacteroidota bacterium | reverse complement strand
AACTTTGAAAATTTATTTTTTTATTTTAAAAAAGACTTTGAAATAAATTTCAATAAAAATCAAAATGAATTTAGAATCAATAAATTAATTTACACGGAATCTTGTAATCATCATTTATATTTCAATCGAAAAATATTTATTGATGAATTTGAAAATATTAAAAACGCACCTGAATGTGACGAAATATTTGGAAATATTAAAGACATAAACAATCCAGAAGAATTAAAACAAATTATTAAAACACAAGAATTCCAAAAATATTGGAATGTACATAAAGATATACAAGACGTATGTAAAGATTGTGAATTTCGATACATGTGTGTAGATAATAAAATTCCTTATCAACGTTCAGAAAATGAATGGTATCACAAATTGGAATGCAATTATAATCCTTACATCGCAAAATGGGAAGGAGAAGAAGGGTATAAAACCTTAGCTGAATGCGGAGTCATATCCAACGAAAATGGCTTTTCTATTGTTCATGATAAAATTTCAGAAATAAATAAAGAACTCTGGGGGGAGTAGGCAATGGTAATTATTCAATTGACAATAACTAGATAGAAAATATAAAAAAAACACATAAGTAATGAGAAGTAATCTAATAGAAATCAATGCATCATTAATCAATTGTCAATTATTAAGTTCAAATCGACATTGTCAATTGTCCATTATTTCATTGTCAATTTGAATTTCAGAATGAAAAAATTTCCCTATTATATTCAACCCGACACCATGGATTGCGGTCCTACATGTCTTCGCATCATCGCGAAACATTATGGTCGTTCCATCTCATTAGAAAAACTACGCAGTCTTTCAGATACCACACGTAGTGGAAGTTCATTACAGGGAATCGCGGATGCCGCTGAAAAAATTGGTTTTAGATCCTTAGGGGTTAAAATTGATTTCGAAGCATTAAGTGAACAGGCTCCGCTGCCTTGTATTGTTTTTTGGCGTCAAAGCCATTTTGTGGTAGTCTATAAAATCAAAAAAGGAACAGTTTATGTATCTGATCCAGGACATGGTTTGTTAGAGTATTCCAAACAAGAATTTTTAGCTAATTGGATAGGTGCACATGCAAACGACAAAACCGAAGAAGGAATTGTACTTTTATTAGAAGAAACACCAAAATTAAAAGAAACGGAAGAAGACGATGTCGCTCGTAAAGAAGGAATGGGCTTTTTGTGGAAATACATGGCTAACTACAAACGCTATTTGTTTCAACTAGCATTGGGCTTGTTTTCTGTTAGTATCCTACAACTGATATTCCCGTTCCTTACCCAAAGTGTGGTAGATATCGGTATACAAAACAAAGACTTACACTTTCTATACCTTGTTTTGTTCGCCCAACTATTTATTTTCTTAGGGAGAACTATCATTGAAATTACGCGCGGATGGATATTGTTACATCTTTCCACAAGGATAAACATCTCCTTGGTTTCCGATTTTTTAATTAAATTAATGAAACTTCCCATTGCGTTTTTCGACTCCAAAATGACCGGAGATATTATGCAGCGCATCGGAGATCATAGCCGCATCGAACAACTCCTTACCAACCAAACCTTAAACGTATTATTTTCTGCTTTCAACTTTATAGTTTTTGGTATAGTTCTAGGAATTTACAACCTACCAATCCTTGGAATCTTTTTGTTAGGTACAGCTTTATACTTCCTATGGATTACCTTTTTCCTCAAAAAACGCAGTGATTTAGACCACAAACGGTTTTCTCAAATGAGTGATGAACGAAATCGTGTCATGGAACTCATCCAAGGTATGCAAGAAATTAAGTTACACAACGCCGAACGTAACAAACGATGGGGATGGGAGAACTTACAGGTGAAGTTGTTTAAAATTCACATCAAAAGTTTACGTTTGGAGCAATTACAAAGTAATGGTTCGGGTATCATCAACGAATTAAAAAACATCTTAGTGAGTTTTTATTCAGCAAAATTGGTTATTGACGGTAGTTTGACTCTAGGTATGATGCTTTCCATCTCCTACATCATTGGGCAGTTGAACTCCCCTATTTCTCAATTCTTATCCTTTATTTATTCTTACCAAGATGCAAAAATATCCATCGAACGTTTGAGTGAAATACATAACAAAGAAGACGAAGAACCAGCAGGAAGCGAACAACTTCACTTCTTACCCGAACAACATACATTGCAACTTGAAAAAGTAAGTTTTCGTTATTCAGGTATGCAAGATACTGTACTTAACGAATTAGATTTAACCATTCCTGCTAATAAAATTACGGCCATTGTTGGTTCAAGTGGTAGCGGGAAAACAACCTTAATGAAAATGTTGTTGCGTTTTTACGAACCAACGACTGGTAATTTATTATTAGATAAAACACCGCTTAATTCTATTTCACAACATACATGGCGTGCTCAATGTGGTTCTGTCATGCAAGAAGGTTATATCTTTTCGGATACCATTGCAAACAACATAGCTGTGGGTGATGAAATTGTAGATAAAAAGAAATTATTGCATGCAGTCAAAGTGGCAAATATTCAAGAATTTATCGAAAGTCTTCCGTTGAGTTACAACACTAAAATTGGTGGAGAAGGAATGGGTATCAGTGGAGGTCAAAAACAACGTGTCTTAATTGCCCGTGCAGTCTATAAAAATCCTGAATTCTTATTCTTCGACGAAGCAACAAGTGCTTTAGATGCTAAAAATGAAAAAGTGATTATGGAAAACTTGAACGAGTTTTTTAAAGGAAAAACTTCGGTAATTATCGCCCATCGTTTGAGTACCGTTCAACATGCGGATCAGATTGTTGTCTTGGAAGGAGGTCAAATAGTAGAACTTGGAAATCATCATTCGCTATTGGAAAAACAAGGGGTGTATTACAACTTAGTGAAAAATCAATTGCAATTGGAGAAATTAAACAATTGACAATGAGGCAATTGGAGAATAGACAATGGACAATGGACAATGAAGCAATGGATAATTGACAATGAACAATGAAACAATGGACAATTAATCGAGATACAAAAATTGTCAATTAAATAATTGTCCATTGTCAATTGAAAAAACGAACTATTTTCTTAAATTAATATGTAAAATCATATAAAATAGGAAAATGAGAAGGAACATTATTAAAGAAAAAAGTTTTGATTTTGCGTTAGAAATCATACAATTAAGTAAATATTTAACAAATGAAAGAAGAGACTTTATAATTTCAAAACAAGTGGTTAGAAGTGGTACCGCTGTTGGGGCATTGATACGTGAATCCGAACATGCAGAAAGTAAAAAAGACTTTATTCACAAATTAGCGATTTCATTAAAAGAAGCAAATGAAACTGAATACTGGATTGAACTACTATTTCTTTCAAAATATATAGATAAAGAAACCTTTGAATCCTTGAATCTAAAAATAAAAGAGTTATTACGAATGTTAATTTCAATCATAAAAACAACAAAGTTAAACCTAGGCAAATGACAGGGCAATTGACAATTAAGCAATTGACAATTATCAAATTGTCAATTGTCAATTATATAATTGTCAATTAAAAACCTGTCAAATGTCAAATAAAAAATTGTCAATTGGAAAATGAAATAAAAGTTGAATTAAAAAGTGAGGTACTAAACGAAGTACTTTCCACTCCCCCATCTTGGTTAACACGCTCTGGGAATACCCTATTCTTTTTGGTAATCGTCATGATTTTAGCCTTGAGCTATGTCATATCCTATCCAGATGAATTGCAAGGTGATGTAACGATATTTAATAGTCGCCCGCCTATCGAATTTCACAATGCCATGTATGGAAAACTGGTAAGTTTACAAGTACAAGACCAACAAGAAGTAAAAAAGAATCAAATTATAGCGCAATTCAATAATGCAGTTAATCCCAAGGAAATTAATGCCATGAAGTTGTATTTGAATGACCTTTCTAACACTTCAGAACTAAAAAAAATGGATGTTCCAATTTCACTACAAGCTATTCATGTGGGCGGGTTACAACAAGGTTGGAATGGTTTATTGGCTTCAATCAATGAATGGAATGCGATCCAAAAAACCAATGTATTAGGCAATAAAAAAACAAGTCTTCAACAAGAAATAATACAACGTAAAAAACTATTGGAAATTGGTCAACGCAAGTCGAAACTCATCGAACGTGAAGTCACATTGCAACACCAACAAACAAAAGCAGCACAGCGTTTATTAGCTAAAAACGCGATTTCCAAAGACGAATTTTTGAAAGAAGAACGTACAGAAAATCAACTTTTACAAACCTACCAAAATCAAAAAGAAGCACTTATTCAAATTGAAATTCAATTGAATAGTTTGGCGAAAAATGTAATCGAATCCGATTTTGAAACCCAGCAACAAATCCAAAAATTAAAAAGTTCCATTCAAACACAAGTAAGTGCGCTCCAAAACCAACTACTCGATTGGGAAAAAAGTACAGCGTGGGTTGCTCCTTTGGATGGTAAAATACTATTCAACAAACAACT
>CANCJF010000199.1 GCA_947378245.1 Bacteroidota bacterium | reverse complement strand
TGCCCAAATGGCTTTTTCAAAATTTTCTGATTTTGAATATGCATTACCGAGATTATACCATGCTGTAAACGAGTAGGGATTTTCATCTATAAAATCCGAGTAACACTTAATCGCGCTATCAAAATCTTCCATTTGATCGTAGCAAAATGCAAGTTCATAAATTGCAACTTCATTATTTGGATTTGTTTCCAATGCTTTCTTTAAAATGCGTACAGCATTTTTAAAATCACGAGCCGTTTCATATTCCATAGCTAGATCCACAAAGATTTCATCTCTATCTTCTGGCTCAGCAACATTTAATGCTTCAGTAAAATACTTAATAGCCGTTTTAGAATCTCTCAATTGACTAAATATGGATGCTTTAGTCAAAAAATGCTCACAACTTGTAATTCCAGATTTTTCTAACTGACTTAATAAATTCAACGCTTCTTTCAACTGTCCATTAGCGGAGATTGCTTGGGCTTTACGTAAGGTAAATAATGAAATAAATGGAAATTGTTGTATTCCTATTTCAGCACACAAATTCGCTTTGGTATAGTTTCCTTGAATCAGGTAATGATCAATAATTGCTTCTAAGGTGTCACTATCCATAAACCCAAGAGGTTCACCGGTTAATGACTTTTCAAAACGCTCCAATTCTTCGTTAAGGTTACCATCAAAATAGTTTTCCTCATTTTCGTCGTCGTAATTCATAACTACACGTTTATTGTATAAAGATAAGTCTTAATAATTGCTTTACAAAAAATAATCTATTGAAGTTATTAACCAAAAAAGCCTCTAACATTTCTGTTAAAGGCTTTAATAATTATGCTTAATTCTTATTTATTTCCAGATCTTTTACGCTCTGTTTCTTTCAAGAATATTTTACGGATCCTCAAGTTTTCTGGAGTTACCTCTACATATTCATCTCCTTGGATATACTCCAAACATTCTTCTAAACTAAACTTAATTGGTGGAATTAATTTCACTTTCTCATCATTTCCAGAAGAACGCATGTTAGACATTTTCTTAGTCTTTGTAACATTTACTACCATGTCACCTGCTCTTGAGTTTTCCCCAATAACTTGACCTTCATAGATGTTCTCACTTGGAGCGATAAAGAATTTACCTCTTTCTTGTAAGTTATTGATCGAGAAAGGAATAGAAGTTCCTTGTTCCATCGAAATTAACGAACCATTTTGACGTCCTGGAATTTCACCTTTGTATGGTTGATATTCTAAGTAACGGTGACTCATAATTGCCTCACCAGCAGTTTGTGTCAATAAGTAGTTTCTTAAACCGATAATACCTCTTGAAGGAATTTGGAATTGAATCGTCATACGAGAACCTTTAGGCTCCATATTAGTCATCTCTCCTTTACGTTTAGAAACAGCCTCAACAGCAGTACCACTAAACTCTTCTGGTAAATCGATTGTTAATTCTTCAATTGGCTCACATTTCACACCATCAATTTCACGGATAATTACTTGAGGTTGCCCTACTTGTAATTCGTACCCTTCACGGCGCATTGTTTCAATTAATACAGACAAGTGTAATACACCACGTCCTGCTACTAACCATTTATCTGCTTTATCAGTGTTTGTAACGCGCATCGCCAAGTTTTTCTCTAACTCTTTTGTTAGACGCTCTTGGATATGACGAGAAGTCACTTTTTTACCTTCTTTTCCGAAGAAAGGAGAATCATTGATAGAGAACAACATGTTCATTGTAGGCTCATCAATCGTAATAGAATCTAATGGTTCTGGATTTTCTGCATCACAAATAACATCCCCAATTTCGAAACCTTCAATACCTGTCAATGCACAAATATCTCCTGCTTGAATCTCAGTTGCTTTTACTTTTTCGATCCCTTCAAACACGAACATCTCTTTGATTTTGTGTTTTTCATGGCGACCATCACGTTTAGCAAGAATGATGTTTTGCCCTTCTTTCAATGTACCTCTGTGTAAACGTCCAATCGCGATACGACCAACGAATGTAGAGAAGTCTAAAGATGTAATTAACATTTGAGTATTTCCTTCTTCAATTTTCTTAGGTGGGAAATATTCTAAAATACGATCTAGTAAAGGAGCGATTGAATCGGTTGGTTTTTTCCAATCTTCAGACATCCAACCATTTTTAGCAGAACCATAAATAGTTGCGAAATCTAACTGATTATCATTTGCGTCCAATTCAAACATTAAGTCAAAAACTTTTTCGTGTACTTCTTCTGGTGTACAGTTTTCTTTGTCTACTTTATTGATTACCAATAATGGTTTCAACCCTAAAGCCAACGCTTTTCCAAGTACGAAACGTGTTTGAGGCATTGGTCCTTCGAAAGCATCTACTAATAAACAAACTCCATCCGCCATGTTTAATACACGTTCTACCTCACCACCGAAATCGGCGTGACCAGGAGTATCAATAATGTTGATTTTTGTTCCTTTATACAATACAGATACGTTTTTAGAAACGATAGTGATTCCTCTTTCACGCTCTAAATCGTTATTATCCATGAATAGTTCACCTTTCGGTTTTTCATGTTTTTTAGCATCTGTACCTGCTTCGATCATACGATCGACAAGCGTTGTTTTACCATGATCGACATGGGCAATAATTGCAATATTTCTAATTTCCATCTTTAGAAAACTATTATGAATTTATACTTAAACTATTTTGAACCGTAAGAATCTCTTCTTGGTCTTGAACCTCCTCCTGAAGGACGACTTCCAGAGAAACCTCCACGGTCTCCACCTCTGTCACCACCAAAAGAACGTCTTTCTCCACCGCGATCACCTCCGCCTGAACGGTCACGATCACCAAAAGACTTACGCTCACCACCGCCGAAAGAACTACGTTCTCCACCACCGAATGATTTGCGTTCACCTCCGAATCCACCACCAGAAGAGCGTCTGTCACCTCCAAATCCTCCGCCGGAAGATCTTCTTGGTTCAGCTTTCTTCTTAGTAACTTCAACATTTACTTGGTTACCTTCATAATTAGCACCGTTAACAGTACTTAAAATTTTAGTTGCATGAACGTCATCTGCTTCAAAGAAACTGAAAGTCGGAAGCACATCAATTTTACCAATATGTGCAGAAGTTAAACCAGCTTCATCACAAATCATACGTAATAATCCACCGGGATTTAATCCATCGCGTTTACCTATACTTACAAAGAAACGAGTTTTACCTTCGTCGTTACGATCAGATCTTTCTCTTCTTTCTCCGCGATCTCCACGAGAATCTCTATCTCTAGAGTCGCGAGAATCTCTTGAATCTCTAGAGTCTCTTGAATCACGATCTCTTCCATTATCACGTCCACCATCAGTGCTAATATCGCCTGCTTTTCCGTAATAATCGATGAAACGATTGAATTCTACAGAAATAAATTTCTTGATTACTTCTTCTTTAGAGAAATCTTCAAAATCAGCAAAAATCGCAGGTAAGAATTTTTCAATTTCTTTTTCTTTTACTTCTGTTTCCTTGATTTTACCGATTAAACTTGTCAATTGCAGACCACAAATTTCTTGTGCACTAGGAATAGTTCCTTGTGTAAAATCAGTTCTAATTTGTTTTTCGATCGAGCGGATTTTATATCCTTCTCTTGTGTTAATCAACACCAAAGACTCTCCTTTTTTACCAGCACGAGCAGTTCTACCACTTCTATGCGTGTAATTTTCGATATCATCTGGTAATTGATAGTGAATAACGTGCGTAATGTTATCTACGTCAATTCCACGCGCAGCAACGTCTGTTGCAACTAATAATTGTAACGTTCTTTCTCTAAAACGTTTCATCACGTTGTCACGTTGTGCTTGCGATAAATCTCCGTGCAATGGTTCTGCATTGTATCCATCTTTACTCAACTTTTCCGCAACAGACTGCGTTTCGTGTCTAGTACGACAGAATACTAAACCAAAAATATCTGGATTTACATCGATCAAACGTTTTAACGCTGCATATCTATCTTTTTCTTTTACAGAATAGTAGATGTGTTCGATGTTCTCGTTACCTTGATTTTTGTGTCCAATAGAAACTTCAAGTGGGTCGGTCATGTATGTTTTCGCGATCATTGCCACTTCTTTTGGCATTGTAGCAGAAAATAACCATACATTCTTTTTCTCTGGAGTTTGACGAAGAATCATGTCGATATCTTCTTTGAACCCCATATTCAACATCTCATCTGCCTCATCCAATACAACGCATTGAACTTCTTGCAGCACGATCGCTTTACGATTGATTAAATCAACCAATCTTCCTGGTGTGGCAACAATGATTGTTGCTGATTTCACCTGTGTCATCTGACGACGAATGTCTGTTCCTCCATAAACTGCAACTACTTGCGTGTCTCTGTCGTACTTAGCATAATTCTCTAAATCTTTTGAAATTTGCAAACACAATTCACGTGTTGGACAAATTACCAATCCTTGCGGAAGACGTGTACCAGACTGTACATTGTTCACTAGTGGCAAGCCAAATGC
>CANCJF010000198.1 GCA_947378245.1 Bacteroidota bacterium | reverse complement strand
GATATTAAAAGTCATTATAAAGACGATAGTAGAGTAACAGATGTTTACATAAATGGCGCTGGAACAATTATGATTGATTGTCGAAATTAAAAAACAACAAATTATGAAACTAATCATAAATATCTTTTTATTGCTTCTTTTTATTTCAAGTTGCAGTCCTTCGCCTGATAGAAGTGAATTATTCAAACTAACCGATTCTATTATAGATTCATTACCTCCTATAAAAAAAACAGATATAGGTGAGGAAGTTGAAGATAAAACTATATCAACCAAAGATGGTAAATATGAAATTCATTGTTATTATTTCTCACGGTCGATTATAATATACGCTAACCATATTTATGACGATTGGGATTTATTAACTGAATATGAAGAATTGCAAAATGAATTATCAAATAGGTATTCCAATAATGATAAGGTAAATGAAGTAAAAATGAGATCATCACAATTTGGAAATTCTATAGAAATAGATTGTAACACACCAATTCCTATTCAAAAAGATTTGAATATAAATGAAGAATTTAAAATGGAATGGTCAAGTTTGACAACCAATGATTTTTCAGACATTGTTAAAATTATAGTGAAATATAAATTAAAAATGTGCGGTGAGTTTTATTGGAAAGGAAGTATTCAAGATCCAAATAAATATTTGATTGCTTGTACTCCTAATGGAAAGAGTTTTAATATATTTATTGTAAACACTCTTGGAGATGGATGGATTGAAAGTTTAAATGATGACGAAAAAGCAGAGTTAAAAAAACCATATTAGAAAAACTACCCGCCAGAAACGCTGGAAATGTTTTCTCCTGCTGCTGTATATAAATAAATAATTACTATTTATATATCTCCAAAATCCAATCCCCGATTTCGGTTAATGCTTTTGGATTAAAAGTTTCTTCGATGGTTGCGTATTCTGATGGATTTCCAGTTTTTGCTTTTTGAAAGAGATGATTTAATCCTTTCAACGAAACAATTTTATAGTGTTTATTTTCTGCAACTTTTAGGGACTTTTCAATGGCAGCTAAGTTTTCTTTTACGGGTACTTGTAAGTCGAGTGTGCCATTTAAGGCTAATACATGACAGGTCGTTTTTTCTAGAAAAACAGAAGGGTCAAGGTGTAAGAAATAGCGAAATGCGCTCCGCTGGAAATGTTTTCCTGCGACATATTCAATCCACGTTTCTCCAGCACATCGCTATAAAAACACTTATTTATTAGTTCAATCTAAATTATTATTTTTTACAAACCATTCTACATACTCCATCAATTTTGTACCAAGATAATATGGTAAATTCATTAAGAGATATTGTTTTCCAGAAGGTGTTTTTGTTTTTTCTACACAAAATTGTCCTCCATAAATACGTACTGCATATTCGTGTGGTGCGGCATCAATAAACTGGTGTAATGACTTTAAAGAACCTGTTGCACCCGATTTAATTTCAATTGGAATGGCATAATTTTTATATTCTAAAATTAAATCAACCTCTGCATCGGATTGTTTTTTATCGCGTACCCAAAACATTGGTTTGTGCTCACTATAAGCATTGACAGAAATTAGTTCTTGCATAAACATGTGTGGAATAATGGCCCCTTTGTATGAAGAACTCAAATCTTTAATTTCTAGCATATCTGTTTGAATTTTCAAAGCATAATTCAAAAGCCCCGTATCTAAAAATTGGAGTTTGGGAGATTTTTTAAAATCCGGTTTAAGCGGAACTTCCACATCAGTTGTTGGGTAAATAAGTCGTATGATTCGTGCGTCATCTAGACTACGAAAGGCTTCCCCTACTTCTCTTGAACGATAGTTAGAATTTCCGAAATTTTGAAATTTTACACGTTGTTCAACATACAAATACGCATTGGAGATAATGTGTTTGGTAACCTTTCTATCTGTTTCGTTATCGGCATATTTTTCAATGTCATTTTTATATGTCGCCCATAAACTTTCGTATACTTTTGCTAAATCTCCGATATGACCTCTATGAATTTCTGTTTGTACAACCTCTGGCATTCCCCCTACGATTGCATATCGATGAAACAAATCCATCAAAATAGTGTGCGCATATAAATTTAAAGGAATATGAAGTAATTGTTCGAGTGCGTTATCCTTTCCGATTGCACCTAAGTATTCTTGAAAATTCAAAGGGTGTAAATACAAAAATTCAACCCTTCCTACAGGAAAACTTTCCACATATTTCATCGCAAACTCCAATAGAGATCCTGCAGCAATTACATGTATATCTGAAGCTTCCTCATAAAAATAGCGCAACATTTGAATTGCTTTGGGAGACTCTTGAATTTCATCAATAAAAAGGAGTGTGTTTTGACGTTTTGAAGCAGGAATGGAAAATCGTAAAAAAAGAACCTCTAAGATTGTTTCTACATCGTCATACATCTCAAAATAGGAGAAATGCTCATTTTTTTCTAGGTTTAAAAAAATGGAATGTGAATAATTTTCAGAAAAATACTTGATTAATGTCGTCTTACCTACCTGTCTTGCTCCGCGTAAAATCAAAGGCTTTCGAACTGAGCTATCCTTCCACTCAACTAAATCACTGTATATCTTTCTTTTAAAACTCATAACCAACAATTATTTGTAACAAAGTCAGGGCAAATATACATTATTTTTGTAACAAAGTAAGGGGTGTTTAACGACTTATTTGTAACAAAGTAAACCCAAATTAGTTTAAAATTTGTAACAAAGTCAGGGCAATTTTAAAAATAATCATTTATACACCTCCAAAATCCACTCCCCGATTTCGTTTAATGCTTTCGGGTTAAAGGTTTCTTCGATGGTTGCGTATTCCGAAGGATTTCCGGTTTTTGCTTTCTGAAAGAGATGATTTAATCCTTTCAACGTAACAATTTTATACTGTTTGTTCTCAGCAACTTTGAGTGACTTTTCAATCGCGGCTAGGTTTTCTTTCGCTGGTACTTGTAGGTCGAGACTTCCATTAAGTGCTAAGACACGACAGGTTGTTTTTTCTAAAAAAACAGATGGGTCTAGGTTTAAGAAATAGCGAAACCACGGAGAATTAATTTGGGCTAATAAACCATCAACATCCGCTTCACTTACGCGTGTTGCAGAATATTCAGCCATTAATTTTGTAGCTTCTTTTTTAATTTGTGCATTATCGTTGGAAGTCATAACAAGCGTATACAACTTCTCATTCAAGGATGTATTTTTCTTAATTTGTGCTGTTGATACACCATTCACCTTACTGATTAATTGCGCTTGTAGCAATAGTAATTCTTTTCCACGAATTCCTGTACCAGCTAATAATACTACAAATGCAACCGTTTCTTTGTTACGCGAAGCAACCATTGGCGCAATAATTCCTCCTTCGCTATGACCAATTAATCCAATAGAAATAATATCCGATCTTGTTTTTAAATAAGTAATAGCTGCTTCAACATCTGTTGCAAGGTCACCTGTTGTTGCACTAGAAAAATCGCCTCCCGACTTCCCTACTCCACGATCATCGAATCGTAGTACCGCTATTCCTTGTCGCGTTAAATAATCCGATAAAACCAAAAATGGTTTGTGCCCTATCAATTCTTCGTCGCGGTTTTGTGGTCCACTGCCTGAAATTAAAATGGCACAAGGGAATCGCCCTTCTGCATTAGGCAAAGTCAATGTACCAGCTAAAGAATGACCTCCAATCGGATTTACAAACGAAACTTCTTCCGAAATATATGGATAAGGTTGAGTTGGTTCTTGAGGTTTACCTTTTGGTTGTTCTTCTAGTAATAATCGTTGAAGATTCATTGCAAATGTTTTACCAAATTGTGTTACTTCACCATTCAATGCGTCATTGGATACTAAATTCCCTTTATAGATAAATTGGATTTTATCGATTTGGATCATCAATTCGTTATTACTAAAAACTGTGGTGTTTGTTGGAATTCCTTTTGCACCTTGACTTGGTGAATCCATGGTAGAAACCAACCCATTTTCAGTAGAATCAATATGAAATACCAGAGGCAATGACATTCCTGAAATACTTAACTCCCCTTTCCAAGTTCCTTTGATGGACTGAGAGAAGGAAGTAAGTGAGATTAGGAGAAAGAAAAAAGTGGAAAGTCGAAAGTTCAAAGTTGAGAGTTGGTTGTTAAGTGTTTTCATAGGGCAGGTATTTGATGTAAATTTAATGGATAATAGCGGTAATTTAAACCATAGGAGGCATATAAGTTATAAGGATGTTGGTGTTGATAGTAACAAGGATGATGATGGATGATAGTACAAGTCTAAACCATATAAAGCATGTTAGGTTATTCTGATTTGAATGTTGAAAGTGATAATGGTAGATTTTGAGATTTGTTATAAACAAACATTTATTGAAAAGTGTGGATATCTAAGATTATTTTTCTATCTTTGCAAACTATTATTAATAACGTAAAACATACATTTATGAATTCTTACGAAACTGTTTTCATCCTAACTCCCGTTTTGTCTGATGATCAGGC
>CANCJF010000197.1 GCA_947378245.1 Bacteroidota bacterium | reverse complement strand
GTTGGATTATCTGAAACTATTTTCTTCTGATAAGCTACTACCTCTTTAGATATAGTCTCTAATTGTTTTCCAATTGTTTTATAATCTGGTGATTCCTTTCCTAATTTCTCACGTTTGTCAGACAATTCTTTCGCGTAAGTACGACGATCATTCATATACTTGATATAATCCAAAAAGATTACATTCTCTTTAGAAGTCTTAACCACCATTGTTTTTATAAAGTCTGGTCCTATTGTTTCTAAACTGACATCAGTCCCATCATAAATAAAATCGAAGTATTTTTGTCCTGGCAATAACAAAGCCAATACTCCAGGCTTTTGTTTTGAACCTTTAAATTCAACAACTCCTTTTTTCAACTCAGCTGTATCAGCATAATACATACCCTTTCCATAATATTTGACTAAAAAAACGGTTGTATCTTTTTCTCCTGAAACTTTAATTTTGATTTTTTGCGTAAAGCCAGTCAATGAAACCAGTGCAAATAAAATAAAGACTATTTTTTTCATATAATTATTGTTTAATGTTGATTCAAAATTAGAAATTTTATGTCGATTCATGATGTTAAATATTACTAAAACTCTTTCAGAACGCTTTTTTGAGCACTGACCAAAGCCGTTAAATAAAATAAGACGAATGAAATCACTAAAGTTATCCAAGTAAATGATGAAATATTCAACTCAATATAAATACCACTACTATGTAATATCCCATCAATTTGAGATTTAAAAATTAAAAAAACAGCTGTTGCTGCGAAACAAATTATTAAATACAATAACACAAAATAACGAACAAAAACACGATATAATGTTCGAGGGGCATATCCCAAACGTAAGAGTGTTCTAATTTCATAGACATTTCGAGAAATCAACAATTGAATATATTGAATTAATACAAAGGATGAAAAAATCAATGTAAGAAAAGAAATAAAAACAATAACAATCAACAACATACTAACCACACTTTTTAATCTTCCTGTCACCAACTGTGCATTTTTAGATTCATAATGATGTTCCTCCAAAAATTTCTCGACCAATCCAAACTTTTTTTCCTTGCTTGAAAGCATCAACTGGGTAATTTGTTCTTTTGACCTCTTGCCAAATGTTTTTTTGCCATAATTCATATATGAATCAGGAACTAAAATAGATGATACTTCATTCGTAAACCCAATTATTTTTGCTCGAAATTGCTTTTTTGAAAAATCATTTGACAACAATAAACTAAAATTCACATCTTTGGCTAATTCATCAGATATTTGAGGAATACCGGAAGAACTCATAAAAGTATTTAGCATGACTAAAAAATCACGAGGTAGTATTATCGGAACAAACTCATCTCCTGCCTCCCATTTCCAAAGTTTGGATTTGACATCTAAAAATCGAGCATCGACTGATTGTATAAAAACATCTGAGCGAAAATAAGGCAACATAGGATCTGATGTAGCGAATTCAACTCCAAAATTATTACTCTGAACAGGTTGAACTTCTTGAACAAATGATTTGTTTTCTATAACCTTTATTTCATGACTTGAAAATGTATTAGAAGCTAATTGTAATGTTGTAGTTGTAGAAACCTTTTTTTGAATTATCAATGTATTTGGACCTAACATTTCAGACCCTGCACCAAACTGATTGACTTTAAACAAATAATGAACAGAAACTAATAAAAAAAGCACACCTAAAAAAGCCCCAAGTAAGGCAATAACTAATTGTGTTTTCGATTGGTTTCTTAAGACTATTTTTTGTAGCATCAAATATGAATTAGTTTATCATAATCGTAATTCAAATGCATTCCTAAAGATGTAATAATCCAACCTGCTCGATTCTTTTCACATTCCTCATTGATTAAACCCATACAAATTTCAGCATTTAATTCATCTAAATGAGAAAATGGCTCATCCATAAATATCCAAGTAAATGATTGACACAACGCTCTAATAATAGCCACACGTTGCTGTTGTCCCATAGACAATAGTCCACATGGTTGATTTATTTTATCTGCTAGTCCAACACGACTTAACATTTCTATCAATTGATCCTCAGAAAAATGTTTAGTCAAATCGTTTTTTACTTTTAAATTTTCATAAACGGAAATATACGGAAATAACTGCAAATCTTGAAAGACAACAGACAATACATTTTGGCGATAATCAACCAAATCTTTTTGAGTAAACTGACTAAGGTTTTTATTATCAACCAAGATCTGTCCATTGTAATCCTTTCGAATACCGAAAAGCAAATGGATAAATGTTGACTTCCCTCGTCCACTTCGTGCTTCTATAACAATTTTTTTTCCTTGCTCCAAAATCACATTTGAATTCCACAAAGAATCTGCAGAATGCTTCATTGAAGACAAGGGAACTGGTAATACTTGATTAAATTGAATGTTCATTACAATACGTGTAGTAAAAGTAAATGTAAGAATTTATTTCATGTAAGATAACACCTCCTCTAGTTGTAAACTTAAGTCCGTTTGGCTTAACCAAACAGCTTTGGGATACCTTCTAAACCAAGTCAATTGCCGTTTAGCATACCTGCGTGTATTTTGTTTTACAAGTTGAACAGCAGTTTCATAGTCAATCTCATCTTTTAAATACCTAAAAAATTCAGAATAACCAACGGTATTTAATGTCTGTAAATGTGCTAAATGTTGAACTGACCTTACCTCATCAACTAATCCTGCAGCTAACATCGAATCTACTCGTTTCTCAATCCGTTGGTACAAAATTTCTCTAGGATGATTGATCACAAAATAGGTAGTATCAAAATTGCGAGCTTCTTTAGTGTCGTTTATTAAATAAGAACTATATGTGTTTCCTGTATTTCGTATCACTTCCAATGCACGGATAACTCTTACAGCATTTGATTGATCTACCTGAACAAAATATTCAGGATCCTTATGGGCTAATTCTATTAATAATTTTTCTAAGCCTACTTTTGAATATTCTATATTCAACTGATCTCTAACCTCCTGACTAAATGGAATTTTATCTAACCCAACACATAACGCATCTATAAATAAACCTGACCCTCCGACCAATATGACAAGGTCATTAACCTGAAATTCTTGCTCTAAAATCACCAATGCTTCTTCAGCATAAATGGAAGCTGTTAATGGATTATTTAACGAATGACTATCAATAAAATAATGAATAATACCATTTTGCTCTTCTAAACTAGGTTTTGCTGTTCCTATTGTAACTTCCTTGTAAAATTGTCGAGAATCAGCTGAAATAACACTAGTATTGTAATGTTTCGCTAATTCAATTGCTAAAGAAGTTTTACCACTAGCTGTGGGCCCAGCAATAACTATTAAACGCTTTTTACTCATACAATGATTTCAACGTTTGATAACGGTGATATACTTCTTTTACGTATAATGCTATTCGCTTTCCTTTACGCTTTCGAAGTACCAACTCCACATTATTATCCCAAATTAATGGGTTATATCCATTTTGTTCAGCTCGTTTTTGTGCACTTTCAATCGGCGAATGACCTGCGTTATAAGTCGCGAATACAAATTTAATCCGCTGATTATACTCTGGAATATCTTTCCATAATTTAAAATCTGCATTTATCTTTTTCATCCCAGCCTTAATTTGAGAAGCCGGAGATGATGAAGAATGAACACCATAACGTTTCCCTGTTCCAGGCATAAATTGCATCAAACCAAAAGCACCTCCCTTTCCTTTGATATAAGGAGTGAAATTAGATTCTTGCTGAACAATAGCTCCAATGATATGCCATTCCATTTTAAATTTCCTAGCCTCTCGTTTAAACAATTTATCATATGATGACAATTTTCCTCCACCTGAATTTAGGTAATCAGTATATGTTAAGTGGGATAATTCTTTTCCGTCAAAATATTTATGTTTTAAAAATGTAAAATGTGGAGTCTTACGAAATACTTTTAACCAAGCGTTTATACTTTCTTTTAGTTTCGGATTATTCTTACGTATCCCAAAAGCAATCTGCTGCTTAATACTTAAACGTAAATGATGATCTAATCGAGGATATTTATATGCATCTGCGACCGCAATATGGTTGTCGACAATCGTATAATCAATTTCTTTATCTGATACTTTTTCCATTAATTTTTCTGGTGAATAAATACCTTCTAACTCTTGTATAATTATTGGTTCTCCTATTTCTTGTTCTAAATACTTAATTCGATGATAATAACTTGAATTTTTCCATACAGCAATTTTTTTATGGGCTAATTGCATCGGGTCTTTAATATACTGAGGAGTTGAATCTGAGGGTAAACGCTGAATTAATACTTGAGCTGTTCTTATATAAGGTATAGTAAAATCAATATTCTTTTTTCTATCTTTTGTAATCGTATAATTACAAGCTATTATATCTCCCTCCAAACGATTCAATTGTAATTCAACATTATCTAAATTACTAATTAGCTTAACGTCTAATTTTACTCCTATACTTTTTGCATATTCTTTTAATAATTCATATTC
>CANCJF010000196.1 GCA_947378245.1 Bacteroidota bacterium | reverse complement strand
CATCACTCCATTTACTGTGGCCTGATTATCACCAACTAATAATCCACAATTATCAAAAGGAGCCTGACTACTAATTGGGAACTTACTTTCTAAATAGGAAAGAATATCATATATTCGCATAGAAAAAATATTATAACCAAATTACAAAGGTAACTATTTGAATCAAAACACATAACTATGACTATTTTCTTAAGGTTAACTAAGATTCTTCTTGTTTATATTTGTCTATTAACGATTAATTCGGTAAAAGCTCAAGCACCAATAAATACTGATGGTCTTAAAGATTTTCAATTAAAACGATTTGCACAAAATGCACAACGAAAAGGAGATATATATTCTGCAATCGCCTATTTTGAAGCTTATTTAAAAAACAATAGTAACGAATATGCTGAATGGTATGAAATTGCAACCTTGTATCGAAAAGCAAGAGATTATCAAAAATCAGAAAAAGCATACAAATTAGTTATAGAAAATGCAAGTGTAAAATTTCCAGAGGCTCAATTCTATTATGCCAGAATGTTAAAAGCTAATGGAAATTATGAAGCTGCAAAAACGGAATATACAAAGTTTACTACAAGTAAAAATAATTCAGACTTAGAAAACATCAAACAATTTAAAAAGCTTGCAAAAGCGGAAATTGCTGGTTGTGATACTGCTATAGAACTTTCAAAAGGAAAGTATACTGCTATTGTAAATCATTTAAATGAATCTATAAATAAAGCTCACGTAGAATCTTCACCACTTTTATTAGATTCATCAACACTAATTTATGGATCTTTAAACGAAGAAAACTTAGAATTATATGATTTAGAAAAACAAGATTCTATTCCTGTTAGAAAATTATATATAGCAAAACGTGAAGGAAAACAATGGAATGGAGGGACACCATTTAAAGGACCTTTCAACGAAAAAAATGTAAATGTAGGAAATGGCTCGATTTCAACTGATGGTAAACGTTTGTACTTTACAAAATGTAAACCAAATTTTGAAGGTAAAATGATATGTAGAATATATGTTTCTACGAAAGTAAAGGAAACCTGGGGAGAACCAAAAGACTTAGGAGATTTAGTAAATAGTGAAACATTTACTTCAACCATGCCTGCTGTTGGTTTTGATTCTAAAAAAAACCAAGAAGTAATATACTTTGTATCTGATAGAAAACAATCTAGTAAGGGTGGTCTAGATCTTTGGTATACTTCGTATGATGCAAAAAAGAAAATATACAAAGAGCCAAAAAATTTAGGTGGAACAATAAATAGCGTTGGTGATGAGATTACACCTACATACGATGTTGAAAATAAAACATTATTTTTTAGTTCTGATGGTTTTCCAGGTTTAGGTGAATTAGACATTTACCAAAGTGTCGGAGAAATTAAAACATGGAGCGTACCGGAAAATATCGGGGCACCATATAATTCTAGCGCAGACGATATATATTATATTAAAAGTAAAAATGCAAAAGAAAAATCTGGTTTTTTTGTTTCAAATCGTAAAGGCGGGATAAGTTTGATGAACGAAACATGTTGTGATGATATTTACGAATACAGCGATCCACAATTTTTAAATATATTCATTGCAGGAAAGATTATCGAAGTAAGTAACGACAGCCTAGAAAAACAAATCACCGCTGTTATTAAAGCTCCAGTTTCATTATTCAAAGTAAACAAAGATTCAACACAGTCATTATTAAAGACTACTTTGACCAATGAAAAAGGAGAGTATTCATTTCAAGTTGAACAAGGAAAGAATTATAAAGTCCTAGCAGAAGCTCAAGGATATTTAAATAAAAAAGTAGAAGTTTCTACTGAAACAGTAACTAAATCAGATACTTTAAAAACAAATATAGGTATTAAACAAACTCCTAAAGGGTCAATTGTCATTTCAAACATCTATTACGAGACCGCAAAAGCAGATCTTAGACAAGAATCTCGAGCGAGTTTAGATAAAGAATTGGTTGATTTATTAAAGGATAATCCAAAACTAATTATTGAAATTAGCTCACATACAGATGACGTAGGAACCAATGAATACAATCAAAAACTTTCTCAATCTAGAGCAGAAAGTGTTGTAAATTACTTAATTGGACATGGTATTGATAAAAGTAGATTAATCGCTAAAGGATACGGAGAAGGAAAACCAATTGCTCCAAATACCACACCAGAAGGGCGTCAAAAAAATCGTCGTACAGAATTCAAAATTATCGGATATTTAAAAAATGTAGAAGTCAGCTATGAAGAGTGATAATTAATTATGTAGTAAGTGAGACTGTCAGCTACATGAAGTTAATTGAGAATTATACTTGTAGTGTAAGTAATATTAATGTGTTTTCAGTATGTATTAATAATCAAGCGAATCTAGAAATAACGTAAACTCATAAAATCTCATATTTACTAAGTTACTAATGTACCTTCAAAAGATTATTAGTATAATCATATTAGAAAAAGATATCTAAATATCAAAAGATAAATCGTTAATTTAAATGACAAATATCATGATAAAACATTAAAAACTCTTTTACATTTGTATTATAACTTAAAAGAATTAAAGATGGAAAAACACGATTTACACAGCGAATTCCCAGAAATGGAACAAAAGATACATGATTTAAAAATTTCAAATAATCATTTTAGAAAATTATTTGAAACATATCATGAAGTAAATAACGAAATTCATAGAATAGAAACAGGCGCTGAACATACGAGTGACGAGGTGTTAAATCGTTTACGAATCGAACGAGTAACCTTGAAAGATGAGTTGTTTTCATTGCTTACAAAAAACTAATTTTAATGAAATATAAAAAGTCTAGTTTTTACTAGACTTTTTTTAATGTTTAAATTAACTATAACATCATCAATACCAAAAGTTAATGATGATTTTTAAAATTAGTAATTTTGTTTTCAAAAAATCGATTTTGACCATAGACTTAATTAAGTTATTTCTACCAGAATTTTTGGTAGATCATTTTGATTTTTTGCGAAGTGAAGAAAAGGCAGGAGTTTTACATCTGTATTTTGAAGAAAAGAACCTTCCGCCTTTAGAATTCAATTCACGAATACTTATTTCTAAAGGGTTTCATCAGGAGATTACGCTTCAAGATTTCCCTTTACGAGGGAAACAAGTTTTTCTTCATATTAAACGTAAGCGCTGGACTGACAAAACCAATAATGAGATAGTTCAAAGAGATTGGAATTTAGACGTAAAAGGAAGTAGGTTAACGAAAGAGTTTGCCACTTTTTTAAAAGCAATCAGTCGATTCTAATGCTTATAGTTGTCAAACAATCGCTTCGTTATATGGCATTAACGGTAGAAAACTACACAGGCAATATAAAGACAATCACAGTGATTTTAAAACGTGAACACAACGAAAGCATTCCAAAGAAGTTGTATTATTACTGAACAATATAGTTAAACAACTATATATCAATAAAATTGCTTCATCCAATATGGCAGTCTATACTATTTAAAAAAATAAAGAGGCCAAAGGAAAAAAAGGAAGTATCGTAGCAATAATAGCTGGTACATCCTCAGAAATAGTACGCTCACATTTAGATAAAATACCTTTTAGGTTAAGAAGTAAAGTAGAAGAAATAACTCTAGATATGGCTGGTAGTATGAATAATATCGCTAAGTATAGCTTTCCTAACTTAACCTTGGTAACTGATCGATTTCATGTTCAGAAATTAGCAACAGAAGCTGTTCAAGAAATAAGAATAAAACACCGATGGAAGCTATTGATAAAGAAAATGATGCGATAGAAGTTACGAGGAAGAATAAAAAATCCTATAAACCAGTAGTTTTATGCAACGGCGATACAGTGAAGCAATTATTAGCTCGAAGTAGATATATTCTATATAATAATGAACGGAAATGGACACAAAATCAGAAAGAATGAGCCATACTCCTATTTGAATTATATCCAGATATTAAGCTTGCATATGAATTAACTCAAAAACTATCTTGCATTTTCGAAAACACGAATGAAAAAATATACGGATATACCCGTTTAGCACAATGGCACGAAAAAGTAAATCAAGCTGGATTTAAATCTATTAACACGATTGCTAGAACGATAATGAATCATTACAAAACGATATTAAACTATTTTGACAATCGAAGTAAGAATGCATCAGCAGAATCTTTCTATGCAATAATCAAAGCCTTTAGAGCACAATTTAGAGTTGTAAGAAATGTCGATTGTTTTCTTTTTAGATTATGCCAAATTTATACCTAGTCCCCAACTTTTGGTATTGATCCATTGATCGGCCAACATTTAGTATTGATCCGAATTAAGCCCTGTAAACTATCAATAATTATCGCATAAAAAAACCCGACTCTATACAGAATCGGGTTTTATAAAAGTGGCGTCGACTTACTCTCCCACGGTCAAAACCGCAGTACCATCAGCGCAATCAGGCTTAACTTCTCTGTTCGGAATGGGAAGAGGTGGACCATGATGCAATAGACACCTAAAATCGTTGCTACGAGTAGCTAATATCTT
>CANCJF010000195.1 GCA_947378245.1 Bacteroidota bacterium | reverse complement strand
TCAATCTTTTGCATACCAAGGATTAGAAACTGGTGTGAAAGATCGTACTTCTTATGTAGTTAAACAAGACAAAATCAAATTGATTTTGACGACTCCTATGACTTCAGACAATGAGGTAGCAGAGCATATCAAACAACATGGAGACGGTGTAAAAGTAATTGCTCTTTGGGTAGATGACGCAAGAAAATCATACGAAGAAACAATCAAAAGAGGTGCTAAGTCTTACTTCGAACCAAGAGTGGAATCGGATAAAGATGGTGAAGTAGTTCGTGCAGGTATTCATACATATGGAGACACTGTTCACATTTTTGTGGAACGTAAAAACTACAACGGTGTTTTCTTACCTGGATTTGAGAAATGGGAATCCGAATACAATCCAATCCCTACAGGATTGAAATACATTGACCACATGGTTGGGAATGTTGATTTAGGAGACATGAACAAATGGGCTACATTCTACCAAGATGTTATGGGATTTGCGAACTTAATCACGTTCGACGATAAAGATATTTCTACAGAATACACAGCGTTGATGAGTAAAGTAATGACGAACGGAAATGGTCGTATTAAATTCCCTATCAACGAGCCTGCTCATGGAAAGAAAAAATCGCAAATTGAAGAGTATATCCAATTCTATGGAGGTGCAGGATGTCAACACATCGCTGTAGCAACGGACGATATCGTTTTTACAATTTCTGAAATGCGTAAACGTGGAGTTGAATTCTTACATGTACCAGGTGATTATTACGATACTGTTTTCGGACGTGTTGGTGATATCCAAGAAGACATAGAAACGTTGAAAAGTTTAGGTATTATGGTAGATAGAGACGAAGATGGATACTTACTTCAAATCTTTACGAAACCAGTAGAAGATAGACCAACCTTATTCTTTGAAATCATCCAACGTAGAGGTGCAAACTCTTTCGGAAAAGGAAACTTCAAAGCGTTGTTCGAATCAATCGAAGCAGAACAAGAAAGAAGAGGAACTCTTTAATTATGAATTAGGAAAGATGGGTTATGAATTTCATAGCCCATTTTTTTATCCTGTTGATTCATACCCCATAATTCATAACCTATAATTCCTAATTATGTTAATGCCTTTTAATCTTAATAAGTGGATTGAAGATAACAAGCACTTATTAACCCCTCCAGTAAATAACGTTGTACTTTATAAAGATTCCGATTTCATTGTAATGATACTTGGAGGACCAAATGCACGTAAAGATTTTCATTTTAATGAAGGTGAAGAATTGTTTTACCAATTAAAAGGAAACATGAAGCTTCCAATCATTCAGGATGGTAAACGTTCTGTAATTGAAATTAAAGAAGGTGAAATGTTTTTATTACCTCCTAAAACCTATCATTCTCCTCAACGATTTGCAGATACCATTGGATTAGTTATCGAAAGAAAACGTACAAAAGAAGAATTTGATTCTTGTACTTGGTTCTGTGATTCTTGTAATGAAAAATTATACTCTGAAGAATTCAGACTAGAAGATATAGTTACGCAACTCAAAGCTCTACTATCCAAAGTGTATGAATCAGAGGAAATACGTACTTGCAAAAAATGTGGTACGGTAATGGAAATCCCAACTGCAGAAAATAATCAATACGCGTAAAGCTGCAATGCATCGCTCCTAACGTAAGGTTGTTGCACTGCAACATCCATTTTTTTTAAAATAAAAAATCAAAAAACATGTCTACTCAAAAATCAGCAACAATCATAGGGTCTGGATTAGTAGGTTCTTTATGGGCCGTATATCTTGCCAAAGCAGGCTATAAAGTAACCACGTACGATCGTCGTTCTGACCTTCGAAATGTTGCGTTATCTGCTGGAAAATCGATCAATCTTGCTACTTCCTTCCGTGGATGGAAAGCGTTAGATGAATTAGGTATTGGAGATGCGATTCGTGAAATTGCGATTCCTATGTATAGCCGAACTATTCACTCCTTAGACGGAACCATTTCTACCTTGCCTTATGGTAAAGAAAATCAAGCAATTTATTCCGTTTCTCGAGGAGAAATCAATGCGAAATTATTGGAAATTGCGGGACAAAATGAAAATGTAGATTTGAATTTCGATGTGGACTGTGTATTTGCAGACACTAAAACCGGAAAATTTAAATTAAAAAATAACTTAACAGGTCAAGAGTCAGAACATCAAACGGATTTATTATTTGCTACGGATGGAGCTTTTTCCGCAGTAAGATACCATGGATTCCAAAAATTAGATCGTTTCTCCTACAGTCAAAACTATATTGAGGATGGATACCGTGAAATTTTACTTCCTGCAAACGAAGATGGTACGCATAAATTAGAGAAAAATAGCCTTCACATTTGGCCTAGAGGTCGTTTTATGTTAATCGCCTTACCAAATTTTGATGGCTCATTTACGTGTACTTTATTCATGCCTTTTGATAACCACGAATATTGTTTTAATAAATTGACTGACAGAACGAAAGTAGAAGAATTCTTTAAAGAAGTTTTCCCTGATTTTTACGATTTGTTACCTAATGTTGCGAATCGTTGGGACGAACATCCCTTATCTGCTTTGGCATTAATTCGTTGTTATCCTTGGACCAATGGTAAAATGGCTTTAATGGGAGATGCTGCGCATGCTACCGTTCCTTTCTATGGTCAAGGTATGAATTGTGGCTTTGAAGATTGCACAATAATGTGGGAATTAATGCAAGAACATCAGGAAAATTGGCCAGTGATTTTTAAAGAATATGAGCAATCCCGCAAACCAAACTGTGATGCTATGCAAGATTTATCTTTGCAAAATTACACGGTTATGCGTGACAAAGTAACCGACCCAACATTCAAATTGATTCATAAAATTGAACATAGAATGTCCCATTTATTTCCAGACGATTATACGCCTTTATATAGCATGGTTTCTTTTTCAAACACAGAATATAAAAATGCGTTAAAGTATGGTAATGAACAACAAGAAGCGATTCGTAATCTGATCGTAGCGCACAATTTAGATGAAAATACGTCTTTTGAAAAATTAGATGAATTATTACACCAATTTTTCAAATCAGAAATATTGTCGTAGGGTCGTGACGCATCGCGATCAGTAATGCAACATCCATTTTATATAAAATAAAAAATATGAAACAATCTACTGAAGAATTAGTAAAACGCATCGAAGAAAAATTCGAGGCCATCGATCAAAATCCTGAAACGCACTTGGAAGGTCTTGTGTGGGCAAAACCAATTACGTATTGGGATTATATACAAACGGATGCCCTTTTAGCGTTACAAACACAACGTACAACACTCCCTGATGAAATGGTATTTGTAATGTACCACCAAATCAATGAATTATTGTTTAAAATGATGCTTTGGGAAGCCGAACAAGTAACAAAAAACAACGAATTGACAGCTCCTTTCTTTGCAGAAAAATTGGATCGTATCAGTCGTTATTTTGATATGTTAGCATCCTCCTTTTCTATCATGCAAAACGGAATGGAAACAGAGCAATATTTGAAGTTTAGAAATACCTTAACTCCTGCGAGTGGTTTTCAAAGTGCTCAATACCGTTTGATTGAATTCGCATCTACGGATACAATTAACTTAATTGATTTCCGTTTCCGTGCTACTATCGATCGAAACACACCTATCGAGCATGCATACGAACATTTATATTGGCATGCAGCTGGTAAAGATCATAAAACAGGTAAGAAATCGACTTTAATCCGCTTATTTGAAGAGAAATACAAAGAGTTGTTCTTACGCAAAATGGAAGAGTACAACACAACAAACTTGTATGCGAAATTCAAATCTTTACCTAAAGAAACACAAGAAGATCCGATTTTAGTGAAAGCAATGCGTCATTACGATTATACAGTTAATGTAACTTGGGTAATGGCTCATTACCATGCTGCCGCGAAATATCTTCAACCAGAAGGCGAAATTGTTGAAGCAACAGGTGGAAGTGATTGGAGAAAATACATGCACCCACGCTACCAACGTCGCATTTTCTTCCCAGAACTTTGGTCAGAAGAAGAAATCAAAAATTGGGGCGAAAACTGTTAGGATTAGTCGTGACTAACCCGAAAGAGTCATGGCTCTTCCAAAGTGTCTCAAACTCTCCAAAATCTATCATTTTTTTTTGCTAGTGCGGGTGAAAACCCGCCCTTTTTTTATTACCTTTGAATGTAATGAAAAGATTAAAATATTTCGTTCTTCTAATCTTGCTTGTAGCAACGCTAGTTCCTACACAGATTTTTCATTATGTTCATATTGTTTCTGATATTTCAGAACATTATCAACACCATAAAGACAAACCATTACTTGATTTTTTGTCTCACGCACTAAGCACTGACAATCAAACAGATTCTAAACATCCAGAACATAATCATTCCCCTTTTAATCAACATCATGTAAGTTGCGCCGTACCATTTGTGAGTGTAATTCCTGATTTACCAAGATTTAAAATTCAACAAGAAATTCAATTTTTATCGACTGAAAAACAAAAGTTTCAGATCAAATCCCCTTTCATTAAAGAACTCTCTTTTTCTATCTGGCAACCGCCTCAATTAGTTTAA
>CANCJF010000194.1 GCA_947378245.1 Bacteroidota bacterium | reverse complement strand
TAACGTTTTTCGAAGAATAATTCTTGCCATTGACGCACCATTCCAAGGAAGTTGTTATTCAAAATCAATATTTTAACATCAATCTTAAATTGTAAAATGGTTCCTAATTCTTGAATTGTCATTTGGAAACCTCCATCTCCAATAATTGCTACAACCGTTTTGGAAGGGTTACCTAACTTCGCACCGATCGCTGCTGGTAACGCAAATCCCATCGTACCTAAACCACCAGAAGTAATGTTGGTATTTTGTGCTTTGTATTGGTAATAACGCGAAGTGATCATTTGGTGTTGACCTACATCGGTAACAATAATTGCTTTTCCGTCTGTTTTTTCAGAAAGCATATTCACCACTTCCGCCATTTGTAAACGGTCGTGTTTTGGGTGAATTGCATCTTCAATTACAGCTTCTACTTCTAATTTTTCAGCATCTCTAAATTCTTGTATCCAAGATTCGTGTGTACGTTTTTCCACTTTCGTAGTCAACAATGCCAATGCTTCTTTTGCATCTGCATGAATAGAAACTGCGTTCGTTACAATTTTATTTAATTCTGCAAAGTCAATATCGATGTGAATGATTTTTGCTTGTTTTGCATAACGACTAACATCTCCTGTCACACGGTCATCAAAACGCATCCCAACTGCAATCAATACATCGCATTCATTAGTTTTAATATTAGGCGCATAATTTCCGTGCATTCCTAAATAACCAACGTATTGTGGATGATTTGGTGGGAATGCACCTAAACCTAATAAAGTTGACGCTACAGGAATTCCTGATTTTTCTGCAAAATCTAACAATTCTTGTTCTGCATTAGCAAGTGTAATTCCTTGTCCTACCAACAAATATGGTTTTTTGGCGGTATTCAATAACGCAGCTGCATCGTCAATTTTAGTTGGATCCATCACTGGATTTGGGAAATAACTACGAATGTCTTTACATGCTTCGTAATTAAAGTCCATCATTCCAAACTGTGCATCTTTGGTAATATCAACCAATACTGGACCTGGACGACCAGAACGCGCAATGAAAAATGCTTTTGCTAAAGCCGCAGGGATATCTTCCGCTCTTTTTACTTGAACGTTCCACTTCGTAACAGGCATCGAAATACCGATTACATCTGTTTCTTGGAATGCATCTGTACCTAACAAATGAGATGCTACTTGTCCTGTGATACAAACCACCGGTGTAGAATCAATCATTGCATCTGCTAAACCAGTAATTAAATTGGTTGCTCCTGGACCCGAGGTTGCAAAACAAACACCACATGTTTCGGATGTACGTGCAAATCCTTGTGCTGCGTGAATAGCACCTTGCTCGTGACGCACCAAAATGTGATTTACTTGTTCTTTGTAATCATACAATGCATCGTAGATTGGCATAATTGCACCTCCAGGGTAACCAAAGATCGTGTGAACTCCTTCGGCTACTAGGCTTTTTATTACGGCTTCTGAACCTGTTATCTGACTCATAGTTTTATTTATTTGGTCGATAGAAATATGTATTTACTCTTCGTTTGACTGCAAAATTTAATTCCTCATGTGCCATATGCACACTGCGGATTAAATTTCTTGTCTGCCTCGATTAAACACATTTTCTATCTCTCTATTTTTCGTTAGTTATTTGCTTTTGTCATCCCCCTTAATCCCCCTTCAAAGGGGGAAAGAAGAAAATCAATTTCTATTTAATTTCTCCATCTTGTAGCCTGAGGCTCTCGAAGCCTACTTATCTGTAATACAACCTTCGGAAGCAGTTGCAACGCATTTTGCATATTTATACAAAACACCTTGCGTTGCTTTTAAGGCTGGCTGTTTCCAATTTTTTCTTCGTTCTGCTAATTCTTCGTCGCTTACTTTTAATGTTAACGTGTTGTTTACAGCATCAATCGCGATGATATCACCGTCTTGAACCAACGCGATGTTTCCACCGTCAATAGCTTCAGGAGTGATGTGACCAACAACAAAACCGTGTGTTCCTCCAGAGAAACGTCCGTCTGTAATCAATGCTACACTATTTCCTAAACCTGCTCCCATGATTGCCGATGTTGGTTTCAACATTTCTGGCATCCCTGGTCCACCTTTTGGTCCACACATACGAATAACAACTACCGAACCGGCTTTGATTCGTCCATCGTTTAATCCATCAATCACCGTAAATTCATCTTCAAAAACAACCGCTGTTCCTTCAAAAAATTCACCTTCGTGTCCGCTGATTTTCGCAACCGAACCTTGAGGAGCTAAGTTACCATATAATACTTGTAAGTGACCTGTTGGCTTGATTGCTTTTTCAATAGGTAAGAAAATTTCTTGACCTACTTGAAATGCTGGAAGTTCAGTTAAATTTTCAGCAACCGTTTTTCCTGTTACCGTCAAACAATCCCCATGCAACATTCCATTTTCTAACATATATTTCATCACCGCTGGTGTTCCACCTACGTTATGTAAATCTTCCATCAACGATTTACCAGAAGGTTTTAAGTCTGCAAGAACAGGAGTAATATCACTCAATTTTTGAACATCATCAATTGTTAGCGTGATACCTACCGAATGCGCCATTGCTATTAAGTGTAGTACTGCATTTGTTGACCCTCCTAACACCAAAACTATACGAATCGCATTTTCAAATGCTTTCAAGGTCATGATATCACGTGGTTTAATGTCTTTTTCTAACAATACACGTATCGCCGCACCGGCTGCATCACATTCGTGTTTTTTATCTGCACTCAATGCTGGATTCGATGAACTATAAGGTAAACTCATCCCCAACGCTTCAATCGCAGATGCCATTGTATTTGCAGTATACATACCACCACAAGCTCCTGCACCAGGACACGCGTGTTTGATGATTCCTTTAAAATCTTCAGGTGAAATATTGTTATTCATTTTTTTACCCAAGGCTTCAAAAGCAGATACAATATTTAATTGTTCCCCTTTCCAATTTCCTGGAGCAATCGTTCCACCATATACCATGATTGCAGGACGATTTAATCTTCCCATTGCGATTAGTGAACCTGGCATGTTTTTATCACAACCCATAACCGCAATTAATCCATCATAATATTGTGCTCCACATACCGTTTCAATAGAATCCGCAATGATATCACGTGAAACTAAGGAATAACGCATACCATCCAACCCATTTGACATACCGTCGCTCACACCGATTGTATTGAAAATTAATCCAACCAAATCTGATGCTTGCACCGAATTTTTAATGTCCTTTGCTAAGTCGTTTAAGTGCATGTTACACGTGTTACCTTCGTAACCAGCACTTGCAATACCTACTTGTGCTTTACGCATATCGTCATCTGTCAAACCGATACCATACAACATTGCTTGTCCAGCAGGTTGGGATTCGTTTTGGGTGATGTTTCGGGAGTATTTATTAATTTCCATATATTTTAATTTTTAGATTTGAAAATTAACTTACTTTTCGTTCAACTTCAAAATTCAATTCCTCATGTGCAACAGCACACTGCGGATTAAATTTCTTGTCTGCCTCAATTAAGTCAATTTTGAAATCTAAAGTTTCTATTACTTATTATACTAGCTCCAAATCCTTATTTACAACCAAATTCATGTAATTTTTCTGAATAATAGCTCCTTTTGTATCTTTCCATGCTTTAGGGAAAACATACTCATCTACCGATTCAATACCTGCTACTTCCGCTGCAGTCCCACAATAGAATGCTGCATCTGCTGTTTTGATTTCTTCCGGTGTAAAGAATTTCTCTTCGATTTCGATTCCTAATTTTTTCGCTAGATCAATAACTGTTGCACGAGTAATTCCTGCTAAGATATTTCCAAGAGGAGCAGTATACAATTTACTATTTTTCTCTAAGAAGAAGTTTGCTCCTGGTCCTTCCGCAATATTTCCATGCATGTCTGTTAATAATGCTTCATCGTAGCCATTTTGTTTCGCTTCTGTAGTTGCTAAAATAGAGTTGATGTAGTGACCAACTACTTTTGCTTCTACGTGACATGCTTTAGGATTTGGACGTTGGTAAGAAGAAATTCCTAAACGAAGTAATTTATCTCCTAAAAATTTACCCCATTCCCAAGCCATGATTACTACGTGAACTTCTTCCGTTGGTTGAAGCGCCATGTTTGCACCTAAATATACCAGTGGACGAATGTAAGCATCTTTTAAATTGTTGCGTTTCAATACCTCATACGTGATTTCTTCTAATTCTTGCCACGTATAATTTAATTTGATATGCATTTTTTCCGCAGAATAATGCAAACGATCGTAATGTTCTTTTGGTTTAAAAATTTTAGTTCCTTCCGCAGTATCATAGGAACGAATACCTTCAAACACACCATTTCCGTAGTGCATTGTTTGGTTGTATAAGTTCACTCCAGCTTCAGAAGCTTTTACATATTTTCCATCTAAAAAGATAATTGTTTCTTCGTTAAAATACATACTTTAAAATTTTAATTTTTTGTCAAAAAAAAAGCCTTTCTGTGGTTAGACGAGAAAGGCTTAGTATATCTATAATACCCTATCTCGTCAGGTTGTCCAGACAATAATAGTGTTAATAATAATGACAGTTTTGTTAT
>CANCJF010000193.1 GCA_947378245.1 Bacteroidota bacterium | reverse complement strand
TTTATTTATCACTTTATTTTTTTTATAGAAATCTTTTATATTCGATTTTTTTGAAAATTTTCAATATTTTCAAATTTCTGATCATCACTAACATAAATTATTATGAAAAAATAAATTTATCTTCAAATTTAAGTAAAAATGATAGTTTTTATAACTATTTCTTAGTCATCCCTCTAAAACCTCACCAAACTCGGTAAAACTTACTTTTTCATTGAAAATCTCCCCCATCACAAACCTACGTACAATTTCATTTTCCATTTAGCGTAATTCTACCTGATTTTGCATCAAAAACAGTTTTTTTTTAAACAAAGTTCGATTTTTTCATAAAACACCTCATATTTCACAAACATCTAATTTTAAACTACTTAACATTTTTAAGCAAAAATAAAATTATCTTTAAAGATAATTTTTATAACAACAATGTAATATTATACAAAAAACAGATAAAATTTAAAAAGTTATGTATATCTTTGTTGCATGAAAGATAAAAAAGAGAATATAATTCAAGCAATAAACACCTTTGAAGCATTAAACACTAATCCTTTAAAGTATATGTATGAAACAACTTTTAAAAGGAGTGAATTAAAATTAGATGCTAGAATTGCTAATCATTGGTATGAAAAAGGATTATTCCCGAGGAAATATGATAATGGCTCTTGGTTTATATTCAATTTACCGGAAGCATTTTGGATTAAAATCATGATGCGACTAAGGGAGTTCAATATATCGCTGGATACACTGAAGAATATAAAGGAGAATTTGTTTAACGAAGCGAAAAATATTTACTCGGAAGAACAAAAAGAGGACATCCTAAGTAAAATCAAAGATTTAGGGATAATCGACGAGAACAACATAAGTGAAATATCAGAGGATAAAGCAATTTGGGATAAAATATTTAAAATCAAATTGACAGACTTTGAACAAATGATTCAATCGATGCTTTTAGAGAGAAAGAATTTTTTCTTGTTATTAAATCTGGAGGGAAAAACACTGATTGGAAATTATGAAGAATGGGATAGTATCAAAAATGAAGAATATCTAGAAAGATATAAAACGATTGTATCTAAGTCGCATGTGCATTTATCGATGAACGAAATTCTAAGTGAGCTGGTTAGCACATTAGGTTATTCAATCTGCACCGAAAAAATACCAATTTTCACTAAACCAGAAATGGAAACATTAGAATTGCTTGAAAAAATAACTGATTTCACGTTAGACTTTAGAAAAAAAGCCCCGCATCAATACGAAACAATCCGTGTAGATGAAAATAATATAAACGAAATTAAAACCATGATTTATGAATTAATACTTGAGAAGAATTACCAGAATATTGTTATACATCCGCTATTTGGAAAGTTTCACCACTTAGAGGTTAACGCGTGATATGAACCACTGAAGTTACAAACCATCGGTTCATTGATAAATTACCTAAACGAGGAAATTTATATAGTATAAAAAAAATGAAATTAAATTTAAAGAACAGAAAAACAGACGAAAAATTTGAACCCAACTCGCCCATCGCTCATGGAGAGGTTTTCAACGATATTTCTCTTACGAAAGAGAACCGATTACATCCTGATAAAATTACACTTACCCAAATAGCTGAATTTTTAAATTTTAAAAGTTTACGTACAGTCATCCGTTGGTGTAAAAGAAAAGGAATAGACATCCTTCATTTTGGGAAGGAAAAATATGTAAATCTTATCGATTTCCATTTTGTTATTGACCATCCATTTATTGAAGCATTAAAATTGAAACACCCGAAGGACTGGGCTTTGATTTATGGTGCTTACAAAAAAATGGACTACGAAACCATCGCTAAATTTTCAGCACCAAATTCAACTGTAAATGTTCCAACATTTAAAGTTAATAGTAAAGCTGCATCCAGTTTTCTCACCAAATTAAAACTGCGCGGTCATGAATAACCAAAACTACAAACCACTTAAAAAATGCAATGTAAAGGGGATATATATTCAATGTACAAAATGCAAAAAAACGATTACAAATTCTTGTGGATTAACTGGAAAAAAAATTGGATCGTGTAAACACCTGGATAAAAACAAATATAAACTTAGGGTTTGTATCCCCGGTAACAATAATACCGTATGCACAAAGTTTTTTGATACTAGAGACCCAAACGAACTTGTAATCCAAGCGTATCAATACCGTTTAGAACTTGAAAAATGTGATTATCAACCTACAAATAAAAAGATTGAAACTTCAATACCTAGAACGGTAGTGGAGACAATGGCTTCCTATATCGCTTATTTAAATAATGATACCCCGCATCAACAGGAACATAAAATACGTTCGATCGGACACATCAAAGAAGTGGAAAGGTATTTCTTGTACTTTGTGGAATATTTAAAATCCATTAAAATAAATGCCGACCTCCTCCCTATTTTAAAACTTGACCGTGACGTAGTAGGTCAATTAAAATCCTATTTACTAGAAACAAAAAAATACGCTCCCAAGACCTATAATAAATACATTGGTTTAATGCGCGTATTTATGGAGCATTCGATAAGAGAATTTGATTTACAAATGAAAAATCCTTTCTTAGGTTTTAAAAGATTACATGGTAAAACAACAATAAATACCATAAATAAAGAAGAATTTAAAAAACTCCTAGAAATTATCACTCCTGAGAATGGAATTAGCACTTACGAAAATCGATCAAATCAAAAAACCTATTCAAAAAGTTTTTACAAACCCTGGTTAAAAGATGCTATTTTACTTGCCATATATTCAGGAAGAAGGCGTGAGGAAATTGTATTTATGAAATTTAATGATATCCTTGAAAACGATAAAGGGGAACCAAGAAAAATCATTGTACAAGATTACAAAGTCAATAAAAGCAAAGGTATTTCAGAAATGGAAGAGCTAAAAATGATTCACATACCAGTGATTTCACAACTTAAAATGCTTTTACTTGAGCTAGGTTATGAGGAGAATAGAGGAAAAAACGAATATATTCTTGCACCATATGAGACCATGCAACGGAATACGATGAAGAACTTTATCAGTAAAGCCTTCACGCATTATTACAAGCAACTTAACACAGGAAAAGAATTGAGATTTTACGATTTAAGAAAAACGTATATCTCTCACCTATTCGCAAAATACGGTGATAAAGCGAGAATAATTACCAAACATTCTGGCGACGAAGTAATGCATAATCACTACATCGACGAAAAAGTAATCTCAGATGTGGTGATGGATTTTGAGTTATTTGGACTATAACCAATACCAGAATCTCTTTCCAATTTAAAAAATTGCAAAACAAACCAAATATAGTTTTGCTCGACATACTATCGGTCCATTACGAATAATCTATTCAAATGGGCTGATAGTACTTATTCAAGAATAATTAAATAACGTTTTCACAATTAAAAAAAACATCAACATGAAAAATATATTATTTGAAAATAAAATTGCCGCTTTTAGAGTTTACTTGAAATTCAGTAAAGAATCTAGAGATTTTTTAAGCCATTTTATTGAATTTGTTAATTCGAAATCGTTACACTTTGAATCACAAAAAATATATCAATCAATTGTATTTCCAGCTTCAAAATCAGAATTTGACACTTTCTTGCAAAGTTTAGCTGATTTCCTAAACCTGAATAATTCATATAAAATTGTACTTAACAACTTAATTATGGAGGGAAAGGAATTGAACTACATGAACGAAAGTATACTAAATCAATCAAATTTAGCACCACATATTAAGCACAATGTTGAGGTAATAAAAATTAGAGAAATTGAAAATTGTGAGATTAAATTCAATATGTTATCGAAATCTACAGATGTATTGGAATACAAGCAACTAATTGAAACAATAAAAAACAGCTACCAATGTCCTATCTCTAAACTGAACCCCAATTTCAGTTCTAATTTTTATGAGAAAATGATAAACGCCCTACTAAAACACAAATTAATTAGCTCCGAAAAGCTAGAAGAATACGCTATTTACCATTGGGTTCAAAATGCGTTTTTCTTTGAAAAAAAGAATGTGACAGTATACAATGAGAATTTAACCAAACTAAATTGGACTTCCAAAACATCACTATTTGCAAATTGGATGTTTTTTATTAAATCCGAGCTTATTACCTATCCTGAAATTGATAATACCCAATTTAATGATTGGATGTGCATGCATTTCGAAATAAAAGGTAGACCTATCATCAAAGGTGAAAAAAGCTTTAATTCGATTAAGAAGTATTTAATCGAACATAAAAAAGATGCTAAATCCAATTATTTCTCAATTTCCAAAGAAAGCTTGTTCAATTACAATGCTAAGAACGCAATTGTTATAAAAGCATACGAGAAGGTGAACTAACTAACCTACCTAAATCATTAAAAACATCACCAATAAAAAAAACTATCAAACACCTAATTAACAAAGATATAAATTAATAAAAATCATTGTAAAACTACCTTAAGTGGTGATGACTTGAACCTTATAACATTCATTAAAACAATCGTTAGTTATTAATTTAGATTTATAAATTTTAAAAAAATATAAACATGAAAAAAGAAAATCAATTGTTAGAATCAACTAACCTTAAAAAAAATGATTTGGAGTTACCTATTGAAAT
>CANCJF010000192.1 GCA_947378245.1 Bacteroidota bacterium | reverse complement strand
TAAAGAAAGACCATTTAACTCAGCACCAACAGAAAGGATAGCTCCTGCAAAACGGATAGAGTTGTAACGGATGATACCAGAGTTATCATTATCGTCAAAAGATTGACCATTAGATAAATCTGCACCATATTGATCTTGTGTGTTAGAAGTAGCAAAACCTTCCATTGTACCTAAACCATTAGCAACCGCTAATTTTCCAGAACCACCTGGTACGAAAGGACCATTCGCAGCTAATGTTAAGTTGTTTGTTGCTTTACCTAAGATAACAACACCACCCCATTTACCTTTGTTAGCAATTGGGAAAGAACCATCTAAGGGGTCAGCTTCAGCAGTATAAACGATTTGGCAATCAGCAGTACCGTCAGCCATAATTTTTCCACCTCTTTCGATAACAAGTGCAGAAGCCTTCGCTGGATCAGGAGTACCTGGAGTAGAAACTAAATCTGGAGCAACACGACCTTTTAATACCGTTCCAGGAGCGATGTTAATAGTTTGTCCAGAAGGGATGTAAATTTTTTGGTCAATGATGTACGTTTTATCACATGTAAGAACAGCACCTGTTGTCAACTCACCACCATACGTTCCGTTGATAGCAACGAATCCTGGTAAAGAGGATAACAATACTGTTGGTCTTGAAGCTACTGTAGGACAACCACAAGCAGAACCAAGATTAGCTTGCCCAAAAGAAGGCGTGATAGCAGCTACAGCTAAAGCAGCAGAAGCAATCATTTTTGAAATTGGTAATTTCTTTTTCATTTTTTAATTTTTTTAAAAATTTTACTGAGCATAACACATGCTCAATTTTCATGTCAAATTTCGTGTGCTTTTGCCTGCATATTGATAAAAAAACTGTTATGAATAAAACAAGTATTTTGGATATGAATGTTAAATAATGGAATGTGATTTAAATAAATTGAATTTTTTGTTTCTATTTGATTAATATTGACTTAATATTTACTTTTTTTTGAATGTTAACCTGTTGATTTACATGTTTTTAATATTAAGGAGTGTACCTTTGATTTGGAGGGAGTTTTGCACTTAATAATGTGAATAAAATCAAAAAACCGTGACATATCTGCCACGGCTGAGTAAAATTGGAGTCAAATTATTTTCTGGTTTTGTTTTGAGGGTTTCTACTAGTTTGGAAAACCGCAAGAATTATCAAATTTCTTTTTTTAACTTGATAAATAATTACAAAAGGGAAAACGGATAAAGGTATTTGTCTTGAGTTGCTTTTTTTGTTGAAAAGTTGAAATCCTTTTGGACTTAACTGAATTGAATCAAAAGTGTTATCTACATCTTAAATGAAACGTTTGCCTAATCCGACAGATTGTTCTTCGTAATAGAAGTAACTTGAATCCAATTCATTATCTGCTTCGTCAGAAAAAAATATTTCAAGTCTTTTTTGCATTCGTTTGAAGCAATTATTTATCTATTTAAATTAGCTTTTATGTCAGACCAACTATGAGTTTGACTTAAGCCTTTTTCAAATCTTTCAATTCTTTCTGATATTATTTTCTGATGTTCTTCGGTTAGTCCGTAATCATCATCTGTATGATTTGAGTCAATGGTTGATAATTTAAGATTTTGAGCTGATTTTAATGAACGTTTAAAATAAGTCATAAACTTTTCAAATTCACTTTCACCCAAATCAAATGTTATATGTCTTATCGAATCCATAATTTATTTTTACTAGTTAAAGATTTTTATTGCCTTTATCAAATTTACTAATATCTATTCAAATTCACAAAAAAAGCCGTGGCATAACTGCCACGGCTTAATCAATTTATAAAATTGAATTAGTTGTTAATTACAACGCGTTCAGTTTTTGAATAATTTTCATTATATATTCTAACTAAGTAAACACCTGCTGAAAAATCTGATACAGCAATGTGATGTGTTGTGTTAGCAATCAATGAAGTATTGTAAGCGATAACTTTCCCAGAAATATCAGTAATTTCTAAAATCGCATTTTCACTTGCAACGATTGTTAACTCAGTTTTAGCTGGGTTAGGATAAATACTAGTATTGATTGTTTCCAAAGATGTCAATCCTACATTTTTATCCGTAACTACAATTGAGTCTGTTTTAGTAGTTGTCAATCCTTTGTTATCAAAAGAAATAGCTTTCACAGAATGTGCTCCTTTTGTTGCTTTCCAAGTTGTAGTGTATGGAGCAATAGAATCAGTAGCGATTAATATATTATCGATATAAAATTCTATTTTTTTCACGGTACCATCTGTATCCGTAGAAGTAGCAGAAATTACAACATCATCATTTGTTTTTGCAATAGAATCAACAACCAAAGTTAATGTAGGTGCTTGATTTGCTATAACTTTTATTATAGAATCAGCTGAATTTCCAGTGAATCCTCTGTTGTCAGTAGCAATTGCTTTTACTTTGTGATCACCAGCAGTTGTTGCTTTCCAAACAAGTGTATAAGGAGCTTTAGTTACAATTCCAACAGATGCATTGTCTACAAAAAACTCAACTTGAGTAACTGTTCCATCAGTATCTGTTGCAGTAGATGTGAATGTTACTTCGTTACCTGTAATTGCAGTTTTTGGAGTAGATATAGTAACAACAGGAGCTTGATTATTTACAACAGTGATTGAATCAATTTTAGAAGTTCCTTTTAATCCTAAATTATCTGTAGCAACTGCTTTTATATAATGTTTTCCAGCTGTAGTTTTGTACTTGATACTATATGGACTTGTAGCATCTGTTCCAAGAGAAATATCATCTACAAAAAATTCTACAGAAGCAACTGTTCCGTCCGTATCTGTTGCAGTAGCAGTAATCACTATGGAATCACCAGTAATAGCATTTGCTGGATTAGAAACTGTAACAATTGGAGCAACATTGTCTTTCACGATAATCGTTGAATCTTTCGATGTCCCCTTTAATCCTTTATTATCAGTTGCAACAGCTTTTATTTTATGCGTTCCTTTGGTAGCATTCCAATTGATTGAGTATGGAGTATTTTTAACTTTTCCAACAGAAATTTCATCGACGAAAAACTCTACTGAATCAACAATACCATCCATGTCATTAGCTTTAGCATTCAATGCAACCATGTCTCCTGTCATTGCAGTAGCTTCAAAACCAATCGTTACAGTAGGTGCAACATTATCTTTCACAATAATAGTTGAATCTTTCGATGTACCCTTTAATCCTTTATTATCAGTTGCAACAGCTTTTACTTTATGCGTTCCTTTAGTAGCATTCCAATTGATCGTGTAGGTTGTATTTTTTACTTTTCCAACAGAAACGTCATCCACGAAAAACTCGACAGAATCAACAGTACCGTCTACGTCATTTGCTGTCGCAGTCAATGCAACCATGTCTCCAGTCATTGCAGAAGCAGCAACACCAACAGCTACAGTTGGAGCTTGATTGTCATTAACAGTGATTGTGATTGTTTTAGAAACTAGGCTGTCTCCAAAATTATCTTTTTCAATCGCTTTTATTATATGTATACCTTTGACTGTTGTATACTGTTTTTCATATGGTGCTTCAATATCAACACCTATTGACTTTCCATCTACAAAAAATTCTACTTGAGATACAGTAGCATCATTATTAACAGCAGAAGCAGTAATATTTGCAATATCACCTGTTAGTAAAGTGGCATTGTCACTTGGTGAAGTTATACTTACATTGTTTGATTCATATTTTAAACTTGCAATTGTTTTTTCTCCTTTGATTGGATTAGAAACAACATAATACTCAGAAACACCTTGGGTTGGAGTACCAATCTGAATGTTTAATTCAAAGGTAAACACTCCATCCGTTGTAAACTGACCAATTAACACTCTATTTTCGGATGTAGGTCCTGTAGCACCTCCTAATGCAGAAATAGCACCGTCTTTTGTTATGAATGAATTACCTTGTTGACTAATAGCATCAAATAAACCACCTGTCGGATCAATACCAACGAACGTAACTGCTACTGGCGACCCTGCTTGATTTCCATCCTGCTCAGTTAAAGGTTTTCCCATTGCTGCAGCATTATTTTTTAAAAGAGAGTTTAGCGTCAATAAATTTGTTTTTCCGTCATCTTCAGATTTAAGCACCCCAAATTGACCAGTTGCAGAAGCACCTACTGAGAACCAAGAGTCAAGAGCAACTGTATTGTTTTTTAATTGAGCACTTGCGATAGCATTTGCTGTTGTAGCACCACGATCTTCATGGTTAAAGAATGAAGTTGAAGTGGAAAATTTTAATGGGTGATTAGAGTTACCGTACAAAGTTTGAAAACGATAACCTGGTAACATGTCTACATAGACACGGTAAGTAGTGGATCCAACAGGTAATATTCCTACAGAACCGATAGAATCCGCTGCAGTAGAAATGTAATATTTCTCTACAATGATTTTTTCTAATCCATCTTGGGCATTAACAACTGTTCCTAATAAGGAAAGTCCTAATCCAAGAAATAAATTTTTAGTAGTTTTTTTCATCTTAAGTTTTTTATAAAAACAAAGTCCTAAAACAAACGAACGGTTGTAAGTTGTTTTAGGACTTAGTATTATTAAATATTAGTTACAGCTAGTACCGAAAGAAGCTGATAATTGTAAGAAGTCATTTACGTTAGTAACACCATCCGCGTTGATATCTGTAGGACAAGCAACAAGACCTTTAGTAGCGTTCAATACTTGCGCATACGACCAGTTAGATAACCAGTT
>CANCJF010000191.1 GCA_947378245.1 Bacteroidota bacterium | reverse complement strand
ATGCAATCAAAACTAGTTTGGGTAAACCATTTTATTCAAATCCAGAACAAACACCATTTGAAGTATTACAATATACTCCCTTGTCTCAATTACCGATATATATAGCGGCAAGAATATATCCATCAAACGCATTAAATTACATTTATTACATCACAGTTACAGGGAGAATTATTGAACTGATTTTTAATTGTATTGCCTGTTACTTTTTCTTTAAACTTATCAAACTTAGCACGCTTTTTTCGACTAAATCTGCATTTTTCATCGGAATATTTGGTTTTTCTATTCTAACTCAAACCGCATTTACCATACGACCTGACTCCCTAAGTCTGTTATGTATTATTCTTTGTTTATACTTCTTTTACTCAGGTTATATCAATAAGCAAAAATCAACAATGTTCCTTGCTTACACAATTGCAACTTGTTCATTTTTTGTGAAACAGGACTCCTTTTTTATTATTTTTCCAATCGGATTATTCTTGTTAATCTCAAAAGATTTTAAACTTTTAATCTACTTAAATCTTTATTTTTTAGTACTATTATTCTTGTTAATTGTCACGTTCGACTACCTTTTAGGTGAATATTTTTTGTATTCAATTATATACGGCGTTAAAAATCCAGCAACTTTAGAACAAGCAGTTTCTGTATTAAAAAGAACGTTTACAATTTATAATGTATTATTTTTATTCGCTAACCTTACCTTAATTTACGCATTATTCAAGCCTAAAGACATATTTTTAAAATTAATCATTTCGGTCTGTTTTATATTTGAAATTATCGCTTTTGGAACGAGTTTGAAAGTTGGCTCATGGGTGAATTACTACATTCCATTTATACTTTTTTCATCAATTATTTGCCTTTACTATATGTCAAAGGTCAACCTAGTTAGGTTTAAACAGGTACACTACTTATTTGCCATTTTCTTTAGCGTTATCTTCATCGCAAATCAAATCTATAATTACACTTCTCCTTATCTAAAAATAAATGCCTCGAAAAAAGAATACCTTTTTGACCTAAATGAATTCAAGAGAATTAAAATGAAATTTAAAATCAAAGAAACTGACAAAATATTTATTTCTGAACCTATAGGAAGAAATTATTTTTATAAAAATGCTATTTTCATCAACACGGAATATTTTGAAATATCTCCATTTCAATACAATTTAAATTTCAACAAAAAAATCAAATTAATCATAACGACAAAAGAAAGACAAAATAGTACGCTCCATATTTCGAACAAATTCAAAATAAACCTAACTAACTACAAAACAGACACTACCTTTTCCTTAAAATATATTATTTATAGTTTAGATTCTAACAAATGATTTTTTTTTCAATTATAATACCTACGTACAATCGAGGAGAATTAGTACTTACATGTATAAATTCTCTGAAAAATCAATCATTCACTAATTTTGAATGTATTATCATTGATGATGGATCTACAGACAATACCAAAGAGATAATTGTCCCTCAAATTGATAACGACAAACGATTTTCTTACCACTTTCAAACGAATTCAGAACGTTCAGTTTCTAGAAATAATGGAATAAAAAAAGCAAAAGGTGAATATATAATATGCTTGGACAGTGACGATTTTTTCAAACCTAATCACTTAGAGATTATCCATCAAAAAATCACTTTTTATCAAAACCCAATTGGGATGTTCTTTTGTAATGCGACAATCCTAGAAGCAAACAAGGAACACCATCTAGACATTACTATTCCTGAGGGATTATTTCATAATATACCGGTAGATTTCTTTTTAAAGAATTCAGTAGTCCCTGCTCGCGTATGCATACACCATACAATTTTCGACAGCTTTCAATTCGATGTAAATTCAATTGTGGTAGAAGACACTGTCTTGTGGACCGAAATAATGAGCCTATTTCCAATTTATTATTTGGATACAAGTACAGTTGTTTATCATCTTCATGAGGATAATTCAGTCAATATCAGAAAAAACAATGCATACAATCAACGACTAAAGGGATTAAAAGTATTATTTAATCAAAAACCGGTTGGAAAATCCATTCCTTCATCCATCAAAAAAATACATTTAAATCGATGTTACAGAGGAATTGCTGAGTATCATTTCTATCAAGAAAAATATTCACATCAATTTATGTGGATATGGTATTCCTTCGCTCTCTTTCCTAACATCGATACAAAAGAAAAAATTAAAATGTTAATCAAAGCAGCAATGTTAACAGTTAAACAAAAAATCAGCCGTTTGTTTTGGTATCCATACTCTGACAAACAAAAAATTGAAAGTTACCAAACGGAAATTCGAGATATTGAATGGAAAATATTAAAAAAATATATTTTAGAAAATTCTAAATTATTAGATGTTGGCTGTGGTAGTGGACACAACATGTTGAAAGCTGAACAAGACTTGAATTGCGATGTATACGGTATTGATCCATCACCAGGTGCTCATGGTGTAGGAAGATATTCTGAACTTAATGATTATCATTCAAAAATAATTAAAGGTACTGCAGAAAAAATTCCTTTTGAAAACAAAGAATTTGACGTTGTATTTTGTTCTCACGTTCTGGAACACGTTGAAAACGAAGAAAAGAGTTTACAAGAAATAAATCGAATATTAAAAGACGATGGTACACTCATCATTGGTATGCCAACAAGTACGCTTGCTTTAATTGCTTTGATTTCACATTATCTTTTCACCACACATGTTAACATTCTGTTTTGTATTAAATCGATTGGAAAAAAAGATTTTTATGAACGTTTCATCCATATTTTTATTCCTAGATCTCACAGTTACCCAAATGCTAACTATATCGGTTACGATTTGGTGATGTATAATAAAAAAAGATGGAAAAAACGTGTTTCTAAAGAATTCCATATTCAAAAAATTGAAATGCCTTGCATGTATCCATTTCCTGATTTTATTCAATGGTTTCCTAAATTCACTTCTAAATTCTTAAGCGGATCCGTATTTTTTATTTGCACAAAAAAATAACATGTCTAAAACACTCTATTTTTTTACAGACCAATTCCCTTATGGGAAAAATGAAGCCTTTATTGAAAATGAATTCCCGTTTCTGAAGCAAAATTTTTCAAAAATAATTATCATTCTCACTAAAAACTCTAATGAAAAATCACGTATTCAAGAAGATGAAAAAATTAAAATAGTTCAACTAAATACTAAAAAGACTTTCTATACTTACATTCAACCTCTTCTACTATCGTTTTTTTATCTCGAAGTAATTAAAATTATTTTTAATTCATCATTTAAAGAAATTGTAACTAAAATAAAAATCGCATTTAGAAGTGCTCAAAATGGACTGAAAAATTATAATCAACTAAAAAAAATAGTCGACAAACAAGACGACAACTATTTTTACTCGTATTGGTTTAATGATAACGCAATTACCGTTGCTTCTTTAAAAAAACAGTTTCCTACAAGTAAATCAATTGTAAGAGGACATGGTTGGGACGTGTATTTTGAAAGAAACACAGCTAATTATTTACCTTTCCGTAAGTATGTACTAGGCACGATTGATTTATGCACGATTATATCTCAAAATGGATGTGATTATTTAAACGAAAAAACAAAGAACAAGTATAATAGAAAAATAAAAGCATCAAGACTTGGAACGCTAAATAACAGAACATTATCTCAAAAAAATAAAGGTGAAAAAAGATTTTCGATAGTAACCTGTTCTAACATCATTCCTTTAAAAAGACTAGAATTGTTAGTTAAGAGTTTATCTAAAAGTACACTTTCAATTCATTGGACCCATTTTGGCACAGGATCATCTGAACTAGAAATCAAAACAATAGCATCTAAACTACTTAAAGAAAAACCGAATATAAGTTACCAATTTAAAGGACAAATAACAAACGTTCAATTGTATGATTATTATGCTCAAAATGAAATTGACTTATTTGTAAATCTTAGTATTTACGAAGGAATTCCTGTATCAATCATGGAAGCTTTCTCTTTTGGAATTCCCTGTATCGCAACAAACGTTGGAGGAACTTCAGAAATTGTTTCTCAAGAAAATGGAATGTTAATTGATGTCAATTCTTCTACTGAAAATATTTGTAATTTAATAGAAACGTTTCTACTACAACCCAACGAAATTAAAGCAGAAATTAGTTCGAAAGCTAGAAAAACTTGGGAAGAAAAATACAATGCTAAAAAAAATTACACCGAATTTATTGCGTTATTGAACGATCTATAGCCTTCTTGTAAATGGAAAGTAGTTTATCTACATAGATTGAAACATCAAAATTCTTTGCTTCAATTCTATTCCAATCAACTATGGATTGATAAAGTACTTTATTTCTTATTAAAGTTAAAATTGCATCAATAAATTTATTTTCGTCATTACCAGCAATTAAAAATCCATTCAAACGCTTTTTTACCAATTTTCTATTCCCTAAACCATCCAAAGAAACGATAGGTAATCCAGAAGCCATAGCTTCAATAATTGCCAAGCCAAAAGGCTCGTAATATGCTGAATGTAAATAAATATGTGATTGTTCTAAATAAAAAGGAACTTGGTTTGACATCCCGGTCAATAGAACATTTTTTTCAAGTTTATGATATTCGATTAACTTTTCTATTTTTTGTCTCTCAGATCCTTCACCAATAATTGTAAGATGAACATCATATCCAATTAATTTAAGTTTATTAATAATTGATATAAGAAAAACATGATTTTTCTTAGGTACTAATGAGCCTGTAGTTACAAAACGTATTTGTTTTGATACTTCT
>CANCJF010000190.1 GCA_947378245.1 Bacteroidota bacterium | reverse complement strand
GGAGGAAGAACAGAATCTATTTTGATGTCTTTGCCTCCAATGGCAAATTGGGAGTATCAGTATGAAGCGAAAGAAGGAAGCGAGGAGGCTGAGACATTGAAGGTATTAGGTAAGAATTGGGATTGGGTTGATTAATATATATACTATGGCCTCCCTCCTATCAAACACCTACTTCTCCCAATGGAAATCAATGTTAGACATAGATCTTCAAACTGCTTTTTCTTCTTTGGCGGAAATCACCTTAGAACCGAATAGTTTTACCTTTTATACTTCTGTATCTGTCATGTCTTCCTCAAAAATTGAAGGAGAGCAATTGGAAGTGGATAGTTATGTGAAGCACAAAATTTTGAACATAGAATACCTTCCAGAACTTACACAAAAACCAAATGATTTGTACGAAGCGTATTTATTCGCTAAAGACAACCCTTTAACAAAATCAAACTTCTCAAAAGTTCACCAACTAATAACGACTCATTTATTACCTAAAAGTCAGCAAGGTGTTCTTCGTAACACGGAAATGCTTGTGATGGAACACAAAACAGGTCGAATTCAATACGAAGCTGCTTCACTTTCAAAAGTGGAAGATTTATACAATCAACTTTGGATAGAAATTGACACATTATTGACAAAAGAATTGACGATTGATGAAGTTTTTTATTATGCATCCTTCATCCATTTAGCATGTGTCAACATTCATCCCTTTGGAGATGGCAATGGCAGAATTTCACGCTTACTTGAAAAATGGTTCTTAGCAGAAAAATTAGGAAGTAATGCTTGGTATATTAAATCTGAAAAATACTATTACCAACAGGTAAATGATTATTATAAAAACTTAGCGCGACTTGGCATTTTTCACGATTCACTCGACTATGATAAATCCATTCCTTTTTTACTGATGTTACCGAGTTCATTGGTATTTGAATAGGCTAAGAAATTCAAAAGAAATGTTTTCTAATTCAAAAGAAATGTTTTAACTTTGAGTATCATGAATACAAAAAAAACAATTCAACCCATTAACAACAATTCTAGTTCAGCGGTTAAATCTGTATTGGATGCTCTTTCAGTCAAGAAAGAGGTAAAACTTCGTTTTCAGAATGGGGAAAAATTAAGAGATGTAGCTAAAGAAAAAGGGCTAGAAATTGTATTACCATTATAAAATATACAAATCAACTAAAGGAGGGTATTATTCATTTAAAACAAAAAATGAAATAACCTATCGTTGTTTTTTTTCTCAAAACATATCAAAAAATGATTTATTAGGCTGTACAATCAATAGTGAAGTTTATTTCTTTTCTTTTAATAGAATGAATAGGAATCAATATTCAGAATATGATCGCTTTACTGGGATTACAATAGCAGAAATCTTAAACCGTTTTTTCACTAAAAATCCTAATGGAATAATTTGCTACATCTGCGAAAATAACGACTTAAAAGCAATCAAACGACAAGAATCATTTTCTCGTTGGTTAAAAACACGAAATACTGAACCAAAAAAAACATTAATTAAAGGTGAAATTGCTGGATTAATTTATGTTGGAGTTATAATGCAACAAAATCATTCTGAAAAAGAAAAAATCCAAAACTACTTTATAGAAGAAATTACAACTTTCAATAAAACTGATAAAAAAGGAACTATTGAAATTATAGATTGAAAATCTTATTTTAATAGAAGTTAAAATCTTTTGTCTAATCCTATATAAACGTAAAATCGACCCGACGATTTCGTTGTTTTCCGTTATCGGTTTTGTTATTATCCACGGGTTCCTCTTCCCCTTTGAAGTCGGTCACTACTTTATGCGGAGGCAAACCACATTTCATAAAAAAATCTTGAATTGACTTTGCACGACGCGCAGACAGGTCTTTGTTGTATTCGTTGGAACCATCTGCATCGGTATGTCCTGTAATTTTAATACGTAGGTCGGTATGATCAAGCACTACCCTTACCATTTCTTTAAGATACGCTTGGTACTCCACTTTTAAACTGTCTTTATCGTAATCGAAATAGATTGGTTCGAACACAAAGTTTTTACGTTCCCATTCACGAATAGCTGGTGCTTTTCTATGTTGATTTAAATCTTGAATAAATACATCTCGCCAACTTTGGTGTAGCATAATCATGTCTGTATTCGAAAATTCGGCAGTAGATCGATACATGGTAATCTTCCCACCTGTTTTTCTACCTGCTAATTGCGTGTAGGTACCTGACAAATAACCAGTGATTGTATCGAAAGATAGTTTTGCTTCAAAAGGAATCCATGCATTTTTTGGTGTTGCTTTTTTCTTTTCTGTGACGTATTGTTTGAATTTGATTGTTACACTATCCACGATACTTCCTTTGATTTTTTGAATCATGTAACTATCCGATTTTGTCACTTCCTCTCGTGTTCGACCTGTTAAGTTTTTATCAGAAGTAACTACCTCCAGGAAAATAACGGATGCTTCCGATAATTTCGCACCATCTCGCAACATAATTCCTTGCCAAATCCCATCCATTTTTACTTGGGATTGAGCAAATAGACATGATAAAATAATAAATGCAAAAAATAAAAATCTCATACTGATTTAATTTAACGAAATATTAACGAATTTGTTTCAAGTAAGGATTAAATTTACAACTCAAATGTAAACTACTTTTTAGTTATGATAAATTATTTTTATTTCGAAAATAATGAGCTTACAATTAGTTCAGACTCAGATTTTTTAAAAAGTGGTATCATTTGGGTTGATTTGATAAACCCGAGCGATGAAGAGAAAGAACAAGTTGAAAAAGTATTTGGTTTAGAATTATTTACAAAACAAGAACGAGAAGAGATTGAATCTAGTTCGAAGTATGTTGAAACTGCAGAAGAGATTGGAATCAATTTAAATTTTATCATATTACAAGAAGGGGAATATGTCAGTGAACCTATTTCCTTTATACTTCGTGAAAAATTATTAATAACCCAACGAGAAAAAACATACCGTACCTTTGAAGAAACTTATAAAAAATTAAAGATATCTAAACCTGAAGATGGGGACGATATCTTTTTATCACTTTTAGAGACACGCATAGATTTCGATGCCGATTTAATTGAAAGTATTACAGAAAAAATATCTAAAATAAGTAAGGAACTCATTAAAGATGAGGAATTAGATAAGGATTTATTATTAGCTATTACATCGTTACAAGAAACAACAATAACGATTCGGGAAAATATTGTTGAAAAGCAACGTATTATTTCTGCATTAATGAAAAGTAAAATTTTCCCTAAGGAAGATTATGAAAAGATGCGCATCATGTTCAAAGATGTCAGTTCCTTACTCGATCACTCTTCCTTTAACTTCGAGCGACTTGAGTTCCTTCAAAATACCTTTTTAGGTTTATTGGATATGGAACAAAATAGAGTCATAAAAATTTTTACTGTCGTTACTGTTATTTTTATGCCGCCAACACTAATTGCTAGTATGTATGGGATGAATTTTCATTTCATGCCCGAGCTATCACAAAAATGGGGCTATCCATTTGCAGTTTTATTAATGATATTATCTTCAGTAATAACTTTGTTATTTTTCAAAAAGAAAAAATGGTTGTAGTATATTTATAAAAAATTAAAATGATGAAACAGATGAAAACACTTTTAGTTCTAGCAATTCTAGCATTATTTACTAGCGTTAGTGCACAAACCATTTACGATTATAAAGTAACAGATATCGAAGGGAAAGTTTTTGATTTATCTACTTTGAAAGGTAAAAAAGTAATGATTGTTAATACAGCTTCTAAATGTGGTTTGACACCTCAATTTGAGCAATTACAAAAACTATACACGCAATTTAAAGACAGTAACTTTGTAATCATTGGATTTCCAACGAATGATTTTTACGAACAAGACCCAGGTTCAAATGACGAAATCAAATCTTTTTGCGTGAAGAATTACGGCGTAACGTTTCCAATGATGAGTAAGATCAAAGTGAAAGGCGATACGATAGAACCACTCTACCAATTTTTGACATTAAAGGCAAAAAATGGTTTAGAAGACAATGATGTAAAGTGGAATTTTCAGAAATATTTAATTAACGAACAAGGGCACTTAATTCGAGTTGTTGGTCCTCGTGTTAAACCAATGGATGAGAGCGTTGTAAAATGGATTAGAAGCAAGTAATTTTTTTAACATTTTTCGTTAGATTTTGTTGATAAATACCCTTACTCCTCCCTACTTTTCACCCTCTTAATTCTTCGCTATTCCTTATATTTGTTTCTATCAAAAACGAATTATTTCCAAAGGAATAACTATGAGTGAAGATTTAAAAGTAAATGACTATTCAGCGGATAATATCCAGGTATTAGAAGGATTAGAGGCGGTAAGAAAAAGGCCTGCGATGTACATCGGGGATGTTGGTATCAAAGGTTTACACCACTTAGTATATGAGGTAGTTGACAACTCAATTGATGAGGCGTTAGCAGGACATTGTGATACAATTAATGTATTCATCAATGAAGATAATTCCATTACTGTAAAAGATAATGGTCGTGGTATTCCAACTGGTTTAACTGAAAAAGATAAAAAATCAGCTTTAGAGATTGTAATGACGGTATTACATGCCGGAGGTAAATTTGACAAAGATACGTATAAGGTATCCGGAGGTTTACACGGTGTTGGTGTATCTTGTGTTAATGCACTTTCTATTCACATGCGCACTGAGGTTCACCGCGAAGGAAAAGTGTTCGAACAAGAGTATTCTATTGGTAAACCACTTTACGAAGTAAGAGAAATCGGTGTTTCAAATGAAACGGGTACTATTCAAACTTTTAA
>CANCJF010000189.1 GCA_947378245.1 Bacteroidota bacterium | reverse complement strand
AATTTCAATTAAACTTTTTTAAACTTGCATAGTCATAACTACGTATAACCACTTAAAAATTAGAAATTATGAACTTAAAATCAATCTTTAGCGTAAAATCTTTACTAGTAGTAGGATCATTTGCTTTATTAGTAGCATGTCAAAAAAATAATTCTACCATTTCAGAAGACCCAACCACTGAATCAACTGCAATTTCAACAAGTGCAAACGATGATAATACTGCAGATGCAGCATTTATGGATTTGAAAGAAATTACGGACCAAACAGGTTTAGAGCCAACTACGAAATCATTGGATAGTGCTAAGTATACTTTTCCTAAAATTAAAGTAGTTAAAGATTCTAATTCTTTAATAGCTACAGTAGATTTTGGAACTGAAAATTTCTTATGTAAAGACGGAAAATTGAGAAGAGGAAAAATAATGGTTAAAGTTATTGGTAACTTAAACACACCTGGATCTTCGAAAATATATACTACATCTGACTATTTTGTGAACAACAATGGAGTTTCTGGAACTAAAACAGTAACTGTTATTGGAGATCATTCTTTTAGAATCTTTGTTGCAAATGGTAAAGTAACAAAAGCGGATGGTGGTATTGTAACTTGGAATACTGACCGCACACGTACTATGATTGCTGGTTTTGACTCGAAAGATACTATCACTGACGATGTTTATGAAATTTCAGGAACAACTTCAGGAACAAATGCTGCAGGTAATGCTTACAAATTTACGACTATCGTAGGTTCTCCACTTGTGAAGTCAAACGGTTGTCAATGGATTAAATCTGGTAAATTGAAAATTGAACGTGCTGGTAAATTAGATGCAACGATTGATTATGGTGATGGAAGTTGTGATGATCAAGGAACAGTTACTGTTGCAAATACAACTAAAGCGATTACTTTGAAACATTGGAAATTATAATATAAAACATTTGTAATAAAAAACAGTAGGGGCGTAAAATATTACGCCCCTACTGTTTTATCTATATAGCCCCTACTGTTTATTGATGTTTTACACCCTAATTTTGTTTTAATACTACTTTCTCACCTACCTCTAATCTTGCTTGTCCCCCAATAATTAACGCTCGATTATCGTCGATATGTCCTGCAGGAAAATCAAACGCAATTGGTATATTTCGATACGTAAAGTGTGACAAAATCAATGCGTAAATATCTTGACCAAACGGTACAGCAGTATCTTTTAAATCGGTCATTCCACCTACAATCAAACCTTTTATTTTATCGAGTACACCTGCCTTAGAAAAGGCATAAAACATACGGTCTATGTGGTATAATTGTTCTGCTAAATCTTCTATAAATAAGATACAATCTGTATAATCGATACAGTCGTCTGTACCAAGTAAACTATATAAAATTGAAAGGTTTCCTCCCACTAATTTTCCTGTAGCTTCACCTCGCTTATTATGGCTATTGGCAGCAATATCGTAACTTAGTTGATTGCCTTCTAAAGCGTCGCATAAACTATCAATTGCTTCAGGTGTATTCTCTTTAAAGTTTAAAGGCATGGATGCATGAATACTTGATAACTCCAATATTCCTATATGTTGATGAAGAACCGTCACATCCGAAAAACCAACTAACCATTTTGGTTCACGGATAAATCCTGCCCATTGCAAGTGATCTAAAATACGTACGCAACCATAACCTCCACGCGCACAAATAATTGCTTTGACTTCTGGATTGTCTAACGCTTGTTGTAAATCCGAAGCACGTTCTACATCTGTACCTGAAAAATAATGATGCGAACCCAAACAATGCGCTCCAACTTGAACTCGGTATCCACGTGATTCAAATAAGACTTTAGCAAAGGTTATATGCGATTCTTCGATGGCTTTCGCTGGTGCCACGATGGCGATTAAATCTCCTGGTTGTAGTGGTTTCATAAATCTAACTTATTAAATCAAAGATAGCAGGAAATCTTGTTTTTGAATATTCAGGTAATTCCGTTACAAATTTTCTTAGCTCTATCTCATTTTCATCTTTTTTAATAATCTCAAAAAGATAAGATGGTGTCTCATAATCCATAGAATTATCTAAAAACAACACATAATCAAAAAATGAAAAATATCGATTCGCATTTTTGTAACCTAATTTCCAACGCTCTTTAATCGTTTGATTGGAAACAAAATGACCCAAATTCTTAGTTCGATAATGAACTCTTTTTTCTGCTATTTCTATTGTTGACAAACAGAAAAATATTAAATCTATTTTATATCCTAATTCTTTGGCCTTTGTAGCCCAAAACAGAGGATCTGTATGAAAATTTGTCTCGTAACAAAAAGAACTTCTAGTCTCAAAAGCCTGTTCAATTTGCTCTGTAAATTGATTAATAGTAAGATTAGATGCCATCACATCTCTAATATCACTATCCAATAAACTTTCGTAATTTTTAAGAAATTGTTTGTCGTAATCAAAAGGAACAATTATATCTGTAAATGATTGAGAATAGGTTGATTTACCCGCACCATTACATCCAGCTATAATTATTAAATGTGGTTTTTGCAATTGTTATATGCTTTTTGTGAATCATTTAATACCAATTCAACAGACTCTATTTCTTTGTATTCTTTTTGAGGCATCACTACGGTTTGAAAAAGATAATCCACTTTCTTCAAATGCTCTTTGAAAGAAATTGTATCTAAAAATTTTGGCTTTTCGTCGCTTACAGTAATTTTCATATCTATTGAATTATGCGTCTCTAACAAATTTACAAAATTTTAAGACGAACTCAAAACGAATCAAGGTTTATTTTGACTCGCTTGACCAAAGGAACAACCATCACAGGAAGTTGATTTTGGCTTAAACCAATGGTATGCTTTTTTACCTAAATAAAAGGCTGCTAATACAATGACTAGTATAACTAATACTTCTTGCATTAGGAGAAAATTTGAAAAATAATCCAACTTGAAACATAAGCCAAAACACCCATATATACCAATTGTACAATCGGCCATTTCCAGCTTTTTGTTTCTCTTTTAACAACAGCAAAGGTCGCCATACACTGCATAGCATACACGTAAAACACCATCAAGGATAAACCACTTGCTAAGGTATAAACGGGTTGACCTTGTGCATTTTTTTCCTGTTTCATTTTTTCCAACAAGGAACGTGTTTCCTCGCCATCTGCATCAACACTGTAAATAGTAGCCATGGATCCAACAAACACTTCTCGTGCTGCGAAAGAGGTGATTAAGGAAATCCCTATTTTCCAATCATACCCCAAAGGTTTAATGACTGGTTCGATTGTTTTTCCTAAAATCCCAATGTAAGAATTTTCAAACTTCACTGCGTTTACCTGTTTTTCGTAAGCCGCCAATTCAACTTCATCCTTAGATGTTGGTTTTTCAACTTGTTGGATTGCTTTTTTAGTACGTTCTGTTGGTCCAAATGTCCCTAAGGCCCAAAGAACGATAGAGATAGCAACGATGATTTTACCTGCACCGATCAAAAACAAACGTGCCTTATCAAAAACGGTAATTCCAACATTCTTCCAACGCGGAGATTTTAAATCCGGTAATTCTAGTAACAACACACTTTCCTCGTTGGTTTTGACAAACATACGCAACACCACGGAAACAAGCAACGCACTAATGATTCCTAAGGCATACAAGCCAAAAAAGGTCAAGCCTTGTAAATTTAAAAAGCCAAACACCAAACGATTTGGAATGACCAAGGAAATCAATAAGGTATACACAGGAATACGTGCACTACAACTCATTAATGGAGCGACCAAAATCGTAATCAAACGTTCTTTCCAATTAGATATCGTACGACTCGCCATGACTCCAGGTATTGCACATGCCGCACTGGATAACAAGGGAACCACACTTTTACCATTTAACCCAAAAGGGCGCATGATACGGTCCATGATAAACACCACTCGCGACATATAACCGGTCTCTTCCAAAATTCCGATGAAGAAAAATAACAATACAATTTGAGGAACAAAGATGATCACCCCGCCGATACCCGGAACAATCCCATTCGCTACTAATTCAGTAAACATTCCAGCAGGTAATACCCCATGCAAATAACTACTCAAGCTTCCAAATAGACTATCAATCAAATCCATAGGAAAAGAAGCCAAGGTAAATATGAGTTGAAAAAGTGCTAACAACACCACCAAGAAAATCGAATACCCCCAAATTGGATGAACAAATAATTTATCCAAGCGGGTCACTTTTCTTCGTGGTTTCAAGTTTGTGTCTTGCAGTACACAGTTTTTGATTAATTCATTAATTTCTTGAAATTTTTGCTCTGTATCTTGTTGTTGTTCAAGTACATTTTCTTTCACAATCAACGCTTTGGGTTGAGAATTGCGTGACTTAATTTTGGTATCTAGCGTATCTACTAACTGCTTAACACCCGATTTGATTCGCGCGTTTGTTTCAATGATTGTCGCTTCTGGAAATTGTTCGCTGATTTTTTCGATCAGAATTTTTTTTCCTTTGTGAAAAGCAATATCCGACATATTCAACACCAACACACAAGGAATGGCAAGGGAATAAATCTGCGTGAAAAGTAATAGATTACGCTCTAGATTGGATGAATCCACAACCACACATACCGCATCAGGAAAATCAGGGTGTTGTGGATTGGAAAGAATATCATACACCACTTCTTCATCTTTCGAACGCGGATAAATGCTGTACGTTCCAGGTAAATCAATAATTTCGATAGTACGATTGCTCAGTTTTAATTTCCCGACTTTTTTGTCGACCGTTTCGCCCGGAAAATTCCCCACTTGCTGATTCAATCCCGTTAAGGCATTAAATAAGGAAGTTTTTCCAGTATTCGGGTTACCAACTAAAGCAATTTTGTTAACGTTCATCTTTTCTTGATTACAACAAAAATACAATAGTTTTAGAAAAACACT
>CANCJF010000188.1 GCA_947378245.1 Bacteroidota bacterium | reverse complement strand
ATATTGGCTTTAGAATTAAAACGAGTAAAAATAATATTACGTAAAATGGTAATCCCCAAAAACCATAATTGAAAACGGGCATTGTCCAATACAAAGAAAGTATTAAAAGTATTAGAGCGACAATCACAAAGCGTTTCTTGTACATGTATTTAATTATATAAATTTTTCAGTATAAAAATAAGACTTTTTAAGCAATTTGATTAGAATAAATCGATTCAGTAAAATAAAAACAAAGATAAAATTAAATCAAATTAAAATTTTATAAAATACTGTTTTACAATTATATATTCGAATTTAAATAGATATAAACGAATAACAAACGAAAGCAATTAGTTAAAAAACGGATAAAATTTTATTCTACCTACAACTTTGCAGAGTCGAAACAAACAAATAGACACAAAACAATTTTAGTATTCATTTTAAAAACAAAAACACATGAGTAATTTAAGAAACAAAGTAAGTTTAATTGGACGAGTAGGAATTAAACCAGAGAAAAAAGAAGTAGGTAATGGATACGTAGTAACGCGTTTTTCAATTGCAATCAATGAGTCTTTTAAAGACAAAACAGGTGAATGGCAAAACAATACCAATTGGCATTATGTTCAAGCTTGGGGAAGCTTAGCAGAACGTATATGTAAATCGATCGACAAAGGGATGGAAGTTGCCATTGAAGGAAAATTGGTCAATAAATCTTATGAAACAAAAGAAGGAGAAAAAAGATCATCCACAGAAATCCAACTAAATGACCTGATTAAAGTGGGAGAAAAGAAAGCAAGCTAAATAAGAAACAAGTTAAACGTGACGAGTAACGGTAATTTTACTCGTCGCTTATACTCGTTATTTATCATTAAAAAATATCAAAAATGAATCACGTAAATTTAATTGGAAAAATTAGTTCTGAACCAAAAGTAAAAGAACTAACAAATGGAAGAAAAATCGCACAATTTTCAATCTCCACACAAGAAACATATCTAGATGCGGAAGGAAATACTAAAGTTAGAAAGCAATGGCATCGTATTAGCGCCTGGGGAAGGTGGATAAAAGTATTGGAAGAATTTGGAGAAAAAGGAATGGGCTTGGCAGTAGAAGGTCGTTTAATTTCAAGATTTTATAAAGCAGCAACTGGAGAACGTAAACTAGTCATGGAAGTAGAAGTAAATGACCTTGTAATTCTATAAAAGAAATCTGATTGCAAAAAATAAAAATATGATAAATCAAGTTGTATTAGTAGGAAATATGGGCGACTTAGCAAAAGTTATCCAGTTTGAAAATGGTGCCAAAGTAGCACGATTTCAATTAGCCACACATTTCGGGAAGGAAACAAAATGGTACCGCATGTTTGCCTGGGGAAACATAGCACAATTTATTGAACGGTTTGGAAGCAAAGGAAAACAAATTGTAGTTACGGGAAAATTAGTGGAGCGAACATATGTAACCAAAGATGGTCAGACAAAAAAGGTGGAAGAAATTGAGGTGAGACATGTGGTGGGGATGTGATATAAAGGGTTGGTTGGGGGTATTGGGTTTGGTTGGGGTTTATAGGGGTTAGTCGCGACTAACCCGAACAACCCGAAAAAGCCAAAAAAAGCCAAATAAACCCCAAGTAATAAAATACCAACAAACACACAAATACATACATAACACATTTATAAAATGAAATACAACCCCAAAACATATAGGCGAAGGAATAGTTATAGAAAACAAGACCACGATTACGGCGAAAATGCAAGTTATTTTATAACCATTTGTGTAATAAATAAAGAAAAATGTTTGTCGAAAATAATAATGTGTAATCGCACAAATAAGCCAATTGTTGATTTAACAAAATATGGAGAAATTATCGAAAAACAATTGAAATGGTTATGTGAACAATACGAATATATAAGAATACCAATATATGTAATCATGCCAGACCACATCCATTTTATAATTAAAATAGTTAGAGATTTAAAATATGAATCCACAAAAAAAGTAAAACCTTTAGCAGAATTGATGGGTGCTTTTAAATCAACAAGTTCAAAGTATATCCATTTTGCAGGAAAGAAAAATTTTACCTGGCAACGAAATTATTTTGACAATATCATACGCTCAGAAAATATGCAAAACAATATTTTTAGATACATACAACGAAATCCCTATAATTGGATGTATCGAACAAGGAATTATTAATGTGAAATCCCTTTTACAATTTCTATTGTCTCTTTAATATGTTTATCTGGGTTCATTTGACTATTGATAATATGAATCACTTTACCTTCCTTGTTTACAATGTACGTTACACGACCAGGGATCAACCCAAACAAATTTGCAGGAACTTTAAATGATTTACGGACGCTATTACCCACATCCGACAATAAATTAAATGTTAAACGAAACTGATTAGCAAATGCTTTATGTGAGGCAACACTGTCTGCACTGATTCCAAAAACTTCACAATCTAGGTTGTCCAAATCTTGCATTGCGTCGCGAAATGAGCACGCCTCTTTGGTGCAACCAGCTGTGTTGTCTTTAGGATAAAAATAGATTATTACATATTTATTTCCAAAATAATCTTGAATGTTAATGGTTTGTCCATCTTGATTTTGCAATGAAAATGTAGGACATAAGTCGCCGATTGATATAGACATTATTTTAGGTTATAAATTAAGGATAAAAATATAAAGTTATGAATTTAGTGTTTTTTTATAAATGGAAATGGTACGTTTCGTGGTCGTAGCATGATCAACTATTGGTATCGGATAAGCTGGAGTGCCAAATTCTGGAACCCATTTGTTAACATATACCATTTGTTTATCAAATTTATCTAATTGTAATGCTGGATTAAAAATTCTAAAATACGGGGCTGCATCACAGCCACTTCCTGCTGCCCATTGCCACCCACCAGCATTGCTTGCTAATTCAAAATCTAACAACTTTTCAGAGAAATAGGTTGCTCCCCAACGCCAATCAATGAGTAAATGTTTGGTTAAAAAACTAGCAACAACCATTCGTACTCGGTTATGCATGTGACCTGTGGCATTCAACTCTCTCATTCCAGCATCAACAAGTGGATAACCTGTTCTTCCTTCACACCAAGCTTGAAAATGTACTTCATTATTGTCCCAAGGAATACGATCATATTGCGATTTAAATGAATCCTTCGCACTGTGTGGAAAATGATAAATAATCATTTGGTAGAAGTCGCGCCATATAAGCTCATTTAAATACGTTTCATTTTGCGAAGCTGCTTGCCTTGCCAAAGCTCGTATACTAATTGTACCAAAACGTAAGTGCACCCCTAACCTACTCGTTCCATTGACTGCCGGAAAATCACGTTGTTCACTGTATTTTGAAACAAGCGACTCAGGAACAAACTTGACAGGAAAACCAACCGTCTGAATCCCTGTAAAACCAAGATCTTCTAGTGAAATTAATGGTTGAAAAGTATCCGTTTTATATAAATTACTTAAGTTATTTTCACTCGGAAACGCATTAAAATCCTCCGAAGTTAAACGTACCTTCCATTTTCGAGAATAAGGAGTAAACACTGTATATGGTTTTCCATCGTCTTTTAAGACATCGTTTTTCTCAAATATTACGTGGTCCTTAGCGCCGATAAACTCAACATTTTTAGCTTTTAACAACTCGTAAACATGTAAATCACGTTGAATAGCATTGGGCTCATAATCGCGATTGGCAACTACTTTTTGAATAGCATGTTCGTCGCAAATTTTCGGCAGAAGTTCTATTGGGTCACCTACATAAATAAGTAAATCAGAACCTGCAAGTTGGTATTCGGATTTTAATTTCGAAATTTCTTGATGAATGAATATAACGCGTTGGTCATTTGCGTTTAATTTTGACAAGATCGTTGTGTCAAAAATAAAAACTGGAATTACGGATTCACTAGATGACAAAGCTTTGTACAAGCCGTGATTATCTTCAATTCGTAAATCTCTTCGGTGCCAAAAAAGGAATTTATTTTCCATCGTAAAACACACTATTTCGTTCTGTTTCCCATAGGGATAATTCAATAGTATATTTTTCGTCTAATCGCTTGCGAAGCTTATTCCAGATAACTAACGTAATATTTTCAGCAGTTGGAATCAAATTTTTAAATTCAGGACAATCTAAATTTAAATTTCGATGATCAAAAGGTTCCTTCACCTCTTCATCAATAATATCGGATAAAATTTTCAAGTCAATCACATAGCCTGTTTCTGGATCAATAGGTCCTTCTAAACAAACAAGTACGGTATAGTTATGGCCATGGAAATTCAAATTATTACATTTTCCAAAAACAGCATCATTCTTTTCATCCGAAAAAGCAGGATTATAAAGTCTATGCGCTGCATTAAATGTTTCTCGTCTACAAACTTTCATAATAATCTAAGGTTATTTTATCTTCAAAATGTTGGATAATGTAGGTAAACCAATAAGTAAAATCATTAGGATTATTCCTGATTTCATTTTTCAAAGAAACAAAATCTATCCATTTATAATCTTGTGCTTCCTCGGGATTAAGTATTGGGTTACCTTCAAATTTACCTAGAAAAACATGATCTAATTCATGTTCGGACAAATCATTTTCTAATTCGACTTGATAAATAAAATAAAAGGAATGTTTTAGCTCGGAAGCAATACCCATCTCTTCTTGTAAACGTCGATGAGCAGCATCAAGTGTAGTTTCATTTATACGTGGATGAGAACAACATGCGTTAGTCCATAGTCCAGCAGAATGGTATTTTCCATCCGCACGTTGATGAATCAACATTTCTCGGTTGGAATTCCATAATAAAATAGAAAAAGCGCGATGCAAACAATTTTTCTGATGCGCCTCTAATTTATCCATCTCCCCGATTGGTAAATCATGTTCATCTACCAAAATAACTAATTCACTCATATATTAATGGATTGCTACACCTTTACTTGTTTTTAA
>CANCJF010000187.1 GCA_947378245.1 Bacteroidota bacterium | reverse complement strand
TTTCCTGAGAAGTGTACTTGGAAAGAAAGTTGTTTGTTTGAAGCGCCTAAAATTTTCACAGAGTCTAAGATGATTTTTTCTTTTTTGAGAAGAATTTCTTTTCCATTGATGTTTTTACTCAATAAGTTGTTGATCGCTTGGTAACTTCCATTGATGTCAAGATGAATCGAAAAACCACTATTTTTCTCTTTGTTGTTACTTAAGTTTGGAAGTGGAGGAAGCGGCGTGTTTTTTGTTTCGAGTAACACTTTCGGAAAAGCAGTGATTGAAACAATTAAGTTTAATTTGTTTTTGGAGAACTCAGGGTTAGAAATACTTAATGAACTAGGATTGAGTGAAAAATATCCCATTCCTGCAATAGAGATAGGGGTGTTAAGTTGTTTCCAAATATCTGTGACTTGTTTTTTGACATCCGTATCTGCGATTTTCTTGTCGATGTCTTTGGTGACATCTTTCAAGGCTTTCGCCATTTCTTCTTCCAGTTTTTTAGTTGCATCGACTTTAAAGACAGTGATTTGACATTTGTCGATGGTTTCAATTTCTTTGACTTCGGTTTTCGATTGAAGTTGGTAATTGTTTGCAATAGAAAGCGCTGTAGACGTACTCACTTTGATTTTACGCATCGGTTCTCCTACACCACAACTCGCATAAATTCTTGGTGTAATACAGTGATCCTTTTCAGTGAACATTCCTGTACATTTCGGGCAGTAATTCAATTTAATCGCATATTTCCCTGAAAGTTCGAGAAGTAAGTTGTTGTCTTTACCATCAAATTCTAAGGGATTTCGTTCTAATTTATACCAGAAACTAATTCCTTCACATTGTTTAACCTCGTCTTCAAACGTTTTAGGTGTTTGTTTTTCGGCTTCTTTGAGGTAGGAGGTAAGGTCAACCTGAATTGGAACGTTGATTTCAGATTTTTCTTGTTTTACAACAGGTTCAATAGTTTGTATAGCAGGTGCTTTTGGTTGAATCGTACCGCAACTGAATAAGGTGACAAGTAAAACAAATAGGATAAAATTCTTCATTTGCGAGTCTTATTACTTCCCCCTTTGAAGGGGGACCGAGGGGGATGACATTTATTTAATAAAAAAAACTCTCCAATCATTGCGAAAGGAGAGTATGTTATATTAAAATTGGTTAGTTGAAATTTTACGAGGCAGACAAGAAATTAAATACCGCAGTTTACTGAAGTAAATGAGGATTTTAATTTTGAAGTCGAACGAAGTAAAAATCAACAAAACAATTTTTATGCTTTTACAAGTAAAGACTCAATCGCGTGATTAAAAGTTTCACTTGGACGTAAAGCTTTCGCAGCTAACTCTGTATTAGGGTAGTAGTAACCACCAATGTTTACAGCTTGACCTTGAACTTCGTTTAATTCATTTAAAATTGTTTCTTTGTTTGCTTCTAATTCAGCAGCTAAACCTTTGAAAGAAGCACTGATTTCAGTATCGTCACAGTTTGCTAATTCTTCCGCCCAGAATAACGCCAAGTAGAAATGTGAACCTCTGTTGTCTAATTCTTTCACGTTTTTAGAAGGAGATTTGTCTTCCAGTAACAAACGAGCAGTTGCTTTGTCTAAAGTTTGACTTAATACAGCAGCTTTCGGATTGTTGTAGGTATTTCCTAAGTGTTCTAAGGAAACCGCCAAAGCTAAAAATTCTCCTAACGAATCCCAACGTAAGTGGTTTTCTTCTAAGAATTGTTCAACGTGTTTTGGAGCAGATCCACCCGCACCAGTTTCGAATAAACCACCACCATTCATCAAAGGAACGATCGAAAGCATTTTCGCACTTGTACCAACTTCTAAGATTGGGAATAAATCGGTTAAGTAGTCACGTAAAACGTTACCTGTTACAGAGTTTGTGTTTTCTCCCGCTTTCACTTTTTTCAAGGAATAAAGCGTTGCTTCTGTTGGAGATAAAATTTGAATATCTAAACCAGTGGTATCGTAGTCTTTCAAGTATTTTTGCACTTTCGCGATGATTTGTCTGTCGTGTGCACGAGATTCATCTAACCAGAAAATAGTAGGCCATTGTGTAGCTTTTGCACGGTTAACTGCTAATTTCACCCAGTCTTGAATAGGAGCATCTTTCACTTGACAAGCTCTCCAAATATCACCAGCTTCCACTTCGCTACTCATTAATACCGTTCCGTTTTCAGCAACTACTTTCACAACACCATCCGCTTTGATTTCGAATGTTTTGTCGTGTGAACCATATTCTTCCGCTTTTTGCGCCATCAAACCGATGTTAGAAACCGTTCCCATCGTTCTTGGGTCGAATGCTCCATTTTCTCTACAGAAATTCACCGTTGCATCGTACACTCCAGCATAACTAGAATCTGGAATAACAATTAATGTATCTTGTAATTTTCCTTCTTTGTTCCACATTTGACCAGAAGTACGGATCATTGCAGGAACAGAAGCATCGATAATTACATCTGAAGGAACGTGTAGGTTTGTAATTCCTTTTTCAGAATTTACCATTGCGATTGCTGGACCATTTGCAAAAGCCGCTTCGATATCTGCTTCGATATCCGCATGACCTTTCACTTTGTCCAATAAATCAGCCAAGCCATTGTTTACGTTCACACCAAGTTCTTTGATTTTTGCTGCGTGTTTAATGAAAACATCAGCAAAATATACTTTTACGATATGACCGAAGATCACAGGATCAGAAACCTTCATCATTGTTGCTTTCATGTGAACAGAAAACAAGATGTTGTTTGCTTTAGCATACGCTACTTGTTCTGCTAAAAATGCGTTTAACGCTTTTACGCTCATATGTGTCGCATCGATAATTTCACCAGCGATTAGTCCTAAGTTCGCTTTCAACGTTTCTTTCGAACCATCTTTTCCTTCGAATTCGATGTTTACTTTAGTAGGGTTTTCAATCAATACAGATTGTTCGTTTGCTCTAAAATCACCAGCAGTCATGGTAGCCACTTTCGTTTTTGAGTCTTTGCTCCAAGCACCCATAGAATGAGGATTTTGGCGTGCATATTCTTTCACAGCGAAAGGTGCTCTACGGTCAGAGTTACCTTCACGAATCACAGGATTCACAGCACTCCCTTTGATTTTGTCGTACGTAGCACGAACAGATTTTTCTTCGTCTGTTTGTGGGTCAACAGGGTAGGTAGGAATCGCAAAACCAGCAGCTTGTAATTCTTTCACTGCAGCTACAAGCTGAGGAACAGAAGCACTGATGTTCGGGAGTTTGATAATATTTGCTTCAGGTTGGTTTACCAATTGACCAAGTTCAGTCAAGGCATCATTTACTTGTTGATCTGCATTTAAGTACGTTGGGAAACTAGCTAGGATACGCGCTGCTAAAGAGATATCTCTCGTTTCTACATCTACTCCTGCAGAGGAAAGAAATGCTTTCACGATAGGTAAAAAAGAATACGTAGCTAATGCTGGCGCTTCGTCAGTGATAGTGTAAATGATTTTTGAAGTTTCCATAATGATTTCCTACTAAAAATTAATATTTATGCATGCAGTAAACAAGGGATTTAGGTCCATGTTTTTTGCAACTCAAAGTTAAGGGTAATTATTCAATTAACAAATAACTAATAGTTAAAGTTAATGTATCCCTCTTTCTTTCTCTATTATATAAGTGCCAGTTTTATTCACTGCGTTTGTGATAATTTCTTGTTGTGTGAAATCTTCTCCAGTGACTTTATTTTTCCAGTTTAGTGTAAAGGTAATTTTGGTTTCTTTGTCTGAAATTTTTTCAGCTAGGTTATCTACATAGCCTGAGTGGAACGGGTGGTCGATGATTTCGAATTTTACCCAGTAAGGACTCCATGTAATTTTCTCTGTAAATCGAATTTTTGGAGTGTTTGGAGTTTGGATGTCCATAGCACGAATGACTTCGTTTGGCTTTTCTTCCATGATTTCGATGTTAGTTACTCCTGGGACGAAATTTTCAGGATGTACGATTTTAATTAGGAAATGTTTCCAAACGTTTTCGATGGAGATAGGGATGGTAATGGAATGAGAGATCATAAGAGTGAAGAGTTACGAGTGACGGAAAGAAAAGTTTAATTTTTTATTTTGTATAGGAATTTAAAAACGTTACAAATTTCTGAACTGCAATTGCGCGGTGACTTAATGTACTTTTTTCTTCCATGTTCAATTCAGCAAATGTTTTATCAGATCCATCTGGTACAAAAATAGGATCGTAACCAAAACCATGTACACCTCGTTTTTCATTTATTATTGTTCCATCAACACGCCCTTCAAAACTATGTTTTAGACCATTCGAGTCTATATATAAAAGTATAGTCTTGAAACAAGCTTTTCTATTCTTAACTCCTTTAAGATTTAGTAGAAGCTTTTCCATGTTTCGTTCGTCACTTTTTGGTTCACCAGCATACCTTGCAGAATAAACACCAGGTTCATTATTTAGAGCCATAACTTCCAAACCGGAATCATCCGAAAAACAAGGTAGATCAAATTCATTATACCCAAACTGAGCTTTTAACAATGCATTTCCTTCAAAAGTATTAGCAGTTTCTGGTATTTCTCCAGTAAATCCAAGATCTAATAAATTCTTAATTTGTATAGAAACTCCAACTTTATGTTGAATCTCTTTTGTTTTATTTACGTTCGAGGAGCAAAATATTAATTCCATATTGATTTTTTTACAAAAGTACGAATCTATTCGATTCCAATATGAGACTGTATATATCTATCTGTTTTGAACGAAAGTATCATAAATTGAAGAAAAATATAATTTTATTTTGATAATATACCTTTGTTTAACAGTTGTTTATAATAATTTGTATAAAAAATTTCATTTTTTTTCATAAAAATCATTGTTTATCCAAAAAGAGTACATATCTTTGCACCCCACAACACGATAGAGTGTTTAGGTTTTGAGGGCGAGAGTTTAGAAAAACTACAAAAGATTAGTTCTTTGACATATTAGGAAATAAGGAAACAGCGTAGAAATACAATAGAATGAGCTCAACAAAAATTCAAC
>CANCJF010000186.1 GCA_947378245.1 Bacteroidota bacterium | reverse complement strand
GTTTTTAAATTTTCCGCCATCCAAATTTGTGTACCAATCTTTACTGTTTTATAAGAGTTTCCTTCTACATCTGTAACATTATTTTGAAATGATCCAACAGGGGTTCCAACACACGAAAAATTGATTCCATTTAAATTGGAACCATTATTATTTCCTCCTGTTTTGGTTGTATCACCTGTAGAGCCTCCTGGTACAGTTGGCGTTGTTCCTGTTTTGGAACTATCAATCTCTTTGGTACACGCAAGTAACAACAAAGAAAAGCTAAAGAATAGTATTTTTTTCATTCAGTGATACTAAAAAAGAAAATTAATTATTTAATTTACCTTGCTTAATCCAATTGGATAAATTATTTATCGAAGCTAAGGACAATTTACCATTCGGTGGCATCGAGCCATTGTTAATCGCACTTAAAGAACTAGAAGCATTCGAATAAACGTTTGCATACGTACTTAAATTCACCCCACCACTTGCTTGACTTGAATTATGGCAACTTTTACAATTTGCACTCAACATTGGATCAATGGATGTTTTGAATGATACTGTAGAACTAGCTTGTGAAGGTACAACAGTAGAACTAGCTTGTGTTATTACTTTTGTAGTATCTGTTGTTGTTTGATTTACAACCGTTTTAACATCTGTTTTAGCAGGAGTGTAAACTTCTTTTGTACATGCTACAAACACAGATATAAACGCGATTACTATAATTTTATGGATGTTTTTTTTAATAAATTTCATTACAACTAATTTATTTGATATTATGATTGAATTTACAATTTCCTTTATACCAATCTGTATAATCAAGAACTTGAATTTGGTATTTCCCTGTAGAATTACAACTCCAATATTTTTGAGTATTTCCAGGTGTGATAGTCATCTCTCCACTATCCCAAGTACCATTAGCACGTTGAATAGAAATCATAATTTCAAATTTCTTATCCGAACTTGTATTTGTTGCTTTCACAAGCATATCATTTTGATTTCCACAATAATTTAAAGTGTAATTTCCAGTGTGACTTATTAAGGGAGAATAATCAGTTCCACACATATTTAAAGTGACTGTTGAATGAGTTGAATCTTTGGGATTGGTAGAATTAGTAGTATTTCCAGTATTAGCACTAGTATCAGATGTATTACTACTCGTTGTTTTAGAGGTCTCTTTTTTACAAGCAAAAAATAAAAGAGATAAAATTAAAAGTAAACTATACTTCATAACAAATAATATTAATGAAAATTCGAACTATTTCGTAGGAATATAAACAACCCCCGTTAACTTTGAATTATTATCCATCGTTACATTCAACGTAAATTTACCTTTTCCGTCACATACAATTGTACCAGAATCTGAAAAATAATCTGAACCATTATCATCTAATAAATTAGGAATGAATGCAATTGCAACACCTGAATTAATCATACAAGGATCATCAACAATTGAATAAACTCCTGCAATAATGTTTGCCGGTAGAGTAATTACAAAATCAGAATTGGGATTTGAAAGTTCTTTAAATTCATAATCGTAAAAAATTACTGATCCTGAGTTAGTACACGCATTTTTCTTTGTTAAAACAAAATTTGGTTCTAAATAATTATAAGATTTTCCATTAAATACAATATTAGCATATGGTTGGGAGTTTAATGTAGTACCTCCTCCCGAAGTTGTTGACCCACCATTTGTCGTGGTTGATTCGCCTCCATTAGAAACAGAACAACCTGTATTATTGTCACTTCCAATAACAGAACCTCCAACACTTGTACCTCCAATTGAAGTTGCATGATTAGATGTGCTACTAATTTTCACGTCGCCTATAGTTTCACTAACTCCTTTTGCTCCAAAAGAAGTAGTTGACATATTAATCGGACTGTTGGTATTTTCTAACTTAATACCCCCCATTTTCGAACTATCAATTTCTTTGGTACAAGCAAACAATAACAAGGAGATAGTAACTATATATAGATTTTTCATATTCAATTAATTATACTATTATTTTAACTGAGAAGCCAATTTCGAAGGAATATACATTGTACCTTTCAGAATGTGCGGAGTTTTATCAATTTGATCGTTTTCAACATTATCAGTATCGTAAACATTTGCTTCAAAAACAATTTTTTGGTTACCATCATAATTAATTTTACCATTGGAAAGTTCGCTATGAAATAAAACATGATTTGAATACTCTTTTTGACTTGAATTTGATTTGATTCTAAAAGTTAAATATCCATCACAATCCATATTGGATAAAGTATAATCACCAGCTTTCTTAGGGACATCCACTTCAATACTAAAATTATATTTAGCATCCGTCATTGTCGGATTAAATATAAATGGTGTGTAATTATTTGAATAACAAACTGGAATATCAGTAGATGTACCACCCGTAGATATAGTAGATGATGTTATTGAGTAATTCTTACCATCAAAGGTAAAATCAGCATTTGGTAAATCGACATTTGTATTATTAGTTGCACTAGTGGTTTGTGTAGAACTAGTCACTTCTTTTTTACAACCAAGAAAAAGAATGGATGTAATAAGTACTAAGCAGGTGTTTTTTTTCATAAATAATTAATTTATAAATGTTAGATTTCAAAAATTTCTCAATAAATTATAGTTACCGCATTTTTTTTTAATTCAGAGGCAGTAAATAATGCCGTTTCCATCGAAGATTGTAAGAATTGTTTTTCCTTACTATTTAAAAATTGTCCGCAATTTTTTAAAATAATTTCAGCAAATTTTGCTTGTGATATATAAGAATGATAAAAATACAATTCACCACCATCTTTAGCTATACTATTAAACTGTTGATATTCAGCGGATGCATGCCATAAGGTTTCAGCTTCTTTACTACATGCTACACCTTCCGGACTATTTCCATCTAAGCCTGAAGAAGTTCCTCCTGCATTTGGTGAATTTCCAATATTAATTTTAGAATCACCATTATTTGGCAAATTAAGATCAATTTTATTGTTTGGAACATTTACACCATTACCTTTAGTGGCATTTCCATCTTTTGGAGACAATAAATCGTTATTTATTGAACCTTCACTAGAAGCATTTGATGTCGTCTTATCAACAACTGTAACATCTCCACCCATAGCTACTCCATTCGCATTTGCTGACATAGCAATAGCATTAGAAGAATTACTAGAATTATTAATTCCCATTTTTGAGCTGTCAATTTCTTTTGTACAAGCAAGAAAAAAAAGGGATAGACTAATTATTGCTATTTTTTTCATTAAAATATTTTTTTTAAAATTCAATATTGAATTAGAACTATTTAATAATAAAAACCCCCTCTACTTCAAGTAAAAAAGTAGAGGGAAGCTTTATCAAGATAGACTAAAATACAAATCCGAAACGAATTGCTCCGTTTACATTTGTTCCTAAGTTTGTTCCTAAACGAAGAGCGGTACTTCCATCTGCTGTTGACGAAGTTGTTGTACCACCGTCTACAGCTAATGTTGTTGTATTACCTAAAGTTGAAATTACATATAAACCATATCCTGCTTCTATTCCTAAATATAAATTTTTAGAAACATAAAAATCTGTTCCAATCAAAGCATTTAATCCAACAGTAAGGTTAGACCTATTGGTTCCATCGGCAAAAGAACCCGAAGTTGAAGTTGTAGTTTTTTTGGCTACATCTTTTAAGCTAGAGGATGAAAAACTACCTAAAAATAAAAATTCACCTCCTATATAAGGAGACAATCTTTTAGTTCCATTAAAATGTTTTTCAATACCCGGCATTAAAGCTAAATTGAAATTAAAATTTGGAGATTCAGAAGTCAAACCTAAATTTACTCCTAAACGATAAGCCTTATTTTCAGTAATAAACTTACGCAAACGAACATTGTTAAACGAAATTGGAGTTGCAGAAAGTGGATTTACAAATAACTCAAATGTTTTTTGTCCAGCAACAGGTTTGAAAACTGTTTCTTCATTATTCGTTTGTGCTTTTGCACTTGAAACTGTTAATGTTAGAATACTAACAACAAGCATAATTCTTTTTTTCATATTTTTCTTATTAAAATTTTAGTAAAAATACGCATTATTTTATATTCAAAAAATAGCTATAAATAGCTATTTTAGTAGTCTTGTTCTACTATGATGGAGTCGTAAAAACGATATGCTTGCCAAAGGCAGTCAAGGGTGATTCCAATGGAGTAAGTTGTTGTTCCAAAATAGAAACCAACGTATTAATATATTTTATAAAACCATGAATTATAGTTCTAAAAATAAAGTATATTAATTTCAACGCGTCTATTTTTTTCCATTTGTTCTTCAGTATCTGGATCAGGGTAAACCATAAACTTGGCATTCAAACCAATGTGAGAAATTCTATTACTCGCAATTCCTCTTTCAATTAAAAAGTTATAAATTCTGAGAGCCCTACTTTCAGAAAGTGTTTGATCAAACTTAAATTGTTCTTCCGAAACAATTTTTGACGGTTGATTCACATGCCCTTCTATTCTAATTTTTAGCGTTGGATTTAAACGCATTAATTCATGTAATGCCTCCATGGCATTCGAAGAAGTAAATAAAGGCTCGTCTGAATTACCCACAAAATAGATTCCATCTAAAACATACTTTTCATGTACTATTAATGTAGGTAAATTACCATTTAATGAAGTCAAATTGTATTTCTTTATTTTTAACTCCTCTTTCATTAATGTAATTATTGACGGAAATTTTTTCGGAAAGGTTATGGATATGGAGTGGTTTAAATTTGCATTTATTTCTGTTTGAATTGAATAATTACCTTCTGCATTCGATTTTGTTTCTGAAATAATATTCCCGAATTCATCTTTGAGCTTTACTTCTGCTCCTTGCACAATTTTGTCTTTATCGGTCAACACTTTCCCATTAAATTGCGCCTTCGTATCATACCCAAAAATTACCGTATGTCCATTCCCTTTATCGTAAACATTATCTACTAAAAGGTAGTATTTTTCATTTTTATGAACATCTAACAAGGCAGAAAATGGATTTCCAATTCCTG
>CANCJF010000185.1 GCA_947378245.1 Bacteroidota bacterium | reverse complement strand
CATAATTTTCTTTTTTTTATTATCATCACTAAATTCCTACTTGTTTTCACAAGAGATTAAAAATGTACTTATAGATGTTAAAGAAAACAACTTGGTTATAACGTATGACTTAACAAATTGCCCATCTAATACTATCTATGACATCAAGGTGTATATTCAAAAAAAAGGGGATACTAGTCTAATATCTCCTAAAATTTTATCCGGTTCTTTTGAGAAAGTTAAATCTGGAGAACAAAAAAAAATATTTTGGAACCCCTTACCTGAAGGAATTGAGTTAAAAGGAGAATTTAAAGCCATTTTAGCTCTTTCAAATCCAACAAAATATAAATTAAAAAACGGACCGTCTAATGTTTTTCTATCCATGATACTACCAGGTTGGGGAAGTATGCGTGTACAATCAACAAAATTGCCATTGTTTTTAACAGGAGGATACATTTACAGTCTTTATAATATATATCAAATAAATAATCTTATCGAAAGTATCAACACTCAAAATTCCAATTCAACAGATCAATCTTCAACAAACAATATAAATTTAAATATTGAAGAATTAAACAAGCGAAAGGAGTCTTATTTTTATTTAGCATCGGGAATATGGGTGTCAGACATTTTGTTTACCTTAATAAAAGGTTCCGTTAATATTGCTAAACAAAAAAATAATTTCGCATATCAACCTCCAAAAACATTTAATATTCATTTAGCTAGTACCCCTCAATATATTGGTTTTCGAATAGTGAAAAATTTTTAACACAAATAATTTTAATATGAAAAACATAGTTATTATCTCATTTATTCTATTCACATTTTCAATTTTTGGTCAAAAAAGCGAGAGTGATTTTAAGTATATTTACATATCCAAAATCCCCAAGCCATCAGCCCCTGCGATTTTACAAATTACAGAGTTAAACTTTACAGATATACAGGGCAATAATAACAAAGCCTTAGATGCTAATGAAAAAGGAGAAATTCAATTTAATTTAACAAATATTGGAAAAGGTGATGGTAACATTATAAAAATTAATGTAAATGACTTAAATAACAATAGTTATATAAAATTTCAGAAAATTAAAACGATTCCATTACTTAAAACAGGTAGTAGTGAATTAATAAAAATACCTATTGAAGCTTTACCAGATGCCGAAAATGGTGTTTCTGAAATTAAAATCGTTGTTACAGAAGGTAATGGATTTGATGCTGACCCAATTATAATAAAAGTAAATACATTTAAGTTAAAACGTCCCCAATTAACACTTGAGAGTTTTAAATTTTCAAATAAAGATGGAGATGGTAAAATAAAGCTTGGGGAAATGGTAAATCTGCAGTTATTAATTCAGAATAAAGGTCAGGGAATTGCAAAAGAAATCACAATTGATTTTAAAAATCCAGAAAAAGTTTTTCCTGGAAATGAATTTTCATTTAAAATAGACAAATTAGAGCCTAATGAATCTAAAGTTTTTAGCTATGATTTTTTTGCTAATAAGCAATATAAAGAATCTAAAATTCCTATTAATGTCTTTGTAAATGAAAACTTAAACAAATACGGATTTGTTAAGGTTTTAGAAATTTCATTGGATGAAGTTTTAAGAAAAACACAGACTATTGATGTAAAATCTGAGGAAAATAAAGAAGTTCAAATTGAAGAGATATCTTTATTTTCCGATGTAGATCAAAACATTCCGTTAAACAAGCTTAAAAATCCTGATAGATATGCCATCATTATTGGTAATGAAGATTATAAAAGCAGACAAAATGGATTGCTTAATGAAGTAAATGTTCCTTTTGCTATTAATGATGCAAGAATATTTAAAGATTATGTGACTAATCTTTTTGGTGTTGAAGATCAAAATATATATTTTAAAACTAATGCTACTTCTGCTGAAATAAAATCTACAATTTCATTGGTAAGTTCAATCATCAGTAAAACAGAGGGTAAGGGAGAATTAATTTTTTATTATGCAGGACATGGTTATCCTGATGAATTAACTAAAACTCCTTATATTATCCCTGTTGATGTAAATGCTACAAATATTGAAGATGGAATTAACTTGTATAAAATGTACAAAACATTCACTGATGCTAATCCTAAAAAAGTATCTATTTTCTTAGACGCTTGTTTTAGTGGAGGAGGAAGAGATGCTGGATTAATTGCCTCTAGAGGTGTATTAAGGAGACCAAAAGAAGAACCAATATCAGGAAATATTTTGATTTTTTCTGCAACTCAAGCAGAGCAAACTGCATTACCTTACAAGACCAAACAACACGGTATGTTTACATATCACTTACTAAAAAAACTCAAAGATTCTAAAGGAAATATTTCTTACGGCGAATTATTTCAATCAATTAAAAAGGGGGTTTCTATCGAAAGTTTAAAAGTAAACCAAAAAGCACAAGACCCGTCTGCTTTGTATGGAGAAAGTGTTATAAATTCATGGCAAGATTGGAAAATTAATGAATAACAAGTTATTCATTAAATATATAATGATGTTGACAATTACTTTATTATTTTATTAATATGATAGAATAATTTAAGACGATACATCTTACCTGTTTCTACTCTTGCCTCCTTATACAAGAAAATCACAGTTTAAGGCTTAGCCTTCTTATTAGGAGTTGATAAATTCCTCAGTGAATCTCGCGCGATAACCAACATCATTGGAAAAGGTGTCGCGACCTTAGTGATTGCAAAAAGCGAGAAGGAATTTGATGAGGAGATGTATATGAGGGAGATTGGCACTTCGACAAGCTCAGTGTGACATTTGAAAATTAGTTGATTTGAAAATTAGTTGCCCTTTCCATCGACAAGCTCAGGACAAACTAGGCTCAGGGTAAAATTTGAAGATGGTGCAGGAATACAATTACAACAGAATGACATACTTAGAACCAAAATAATATAAAATATGAATAAGATTACAAAATTCATTTTAGGATTGATAGGACTATCAGTAATTGGAATTGTGACCTATTACATAGTAACAAATGACAAAAACTCTAAAGGTTTAAAAAAAGCTATAACTAATCCTAATAAAGATACTGTTGCAATTGCTAAAGTAATTGAAGATTCATCTCTTGTTAGAATTAGTGAGGCACTTGGGGTTAACGGAGAAAAATTCACTTTAACAAGCGAAGCTGGTATTTATACAAGTTCAAACAATGATAAATTATTAGTAATTAATAAAAACATTTGGAAAAAGCTAATCAGAAAAATTAAAAAGAAAATACCAAACGAAGCTAAAGACTGTAAGTACGATTATAGCGTTTTTGAATTAAAAGACTATAAATTTATTGGATTGCTAACGTACTTTTCTGATAGAAAAAACAATAAAAACACAACTGCATATACTGCAACTGAAATTAGAAAAGGAAAAGCAAATTCATTTGCAGGAGGTGAAATTTGTTGTGATTGTGAAGGAGAAGCACTAATCCCTCAACAGCTGGATGCGGTGGTAGATAAATGATATAATATTCGACAATTAGATATTAATCGAAGATTATATGTTTATTCATTTCTGCGGGTGTTTTCCAGTTAATTTTGTATTTCTCTTTTAATATACTTTTTTGAAGTCCATGTAATTTATGAACATACCCCATTTCTCTGTCTACTCTTTGTTCTATCAATATTTTTTCGGCTTCGGCATGCGCTAAATCAATTCTCTTTTTGAAGTATGGGATATATTCTTTTAAATCGCGTTTATAGGTTTGAAAATATCGAAAAATTTTAAAAATAAGATAGATAACAGCAATAGTAATTAGCAAATACATAGGTATAATGTTTTTTTAAATATTCAAATTAAGTTTTGATTTTAAAAGGTATTAACTTCAAATTTGATGATAATTTTAAAAAGGAAAAGAACATTCATCTACTGTTCGCTCTTTTATAGTATTAAATAAACAATTGTCACAAATAGTTATATGTTTATCTGTTTTTTTATCATTCCATTCAATAAAACTAAGGTTTTCCTTTGAGTAACATTTAGCAATTTCACAATAATCTGAAAATACAGAGGTATTTTCTTTGAAGAGAATTGAAAGTTCTTTCTTATATAAATAACTTTCATTGCTACTTAAAAAAATGTCTTTAGGTCTTGATTTATAAAAGAGAATAAGCTTTTCAAATTCTTTGTATGATGGCTCAACTTCAATACAATTTAAATAATCATTGATTTTAGGTAGTAAATCTAAAGAAAGTGTTAAATTACTTTGAAAGTAACGATAGATAATTGCAGAATTTACATTTACTTCATGAAGATATTTACAAAGGTGAACCAAATGTTGAATGGAAAATAATCTAATAGAAAGCTTTGGGTGATTTGAACTTATTAATAGTTTATATTCATCTTCATTTAATTTTCCTTCTAGCAAGGGATCTTCAATCCTATTTTTGCCGTCCAATATGGATGCGAGTAAATCTAATTCTTCTGAATTTTTGAGAAAGATAAACTGATCAATTAATAATACTGGATTAGTTTCTTTTACATAAAGAAATTCAAAAAGTTCCACAAAACCTACACCTCCAAAGTATTTTCTCTCATAATCAGTTAGTGATAAATTATTTGTCGTAGGATATCGTAAATAAAAAACGCCTAATTGAATTAAAAATCTTAAATCATCCTCAGTTAAATTTTCCAACTCTTCAAACGTTTTAAAAACCATCTGAAAGAATTCTTGAAATTTTATTTTGTTTGTGGAATCAAAATTAGCAATTAAATAAGTAGTTAGGTATTGGCTTAAAAATCCATCAACAAATTTACCTAGCAAGTCTTGGTTTTCAATAATATCACTAAAAAAATCAAACCATGTATTCAATTGCTCTAAATGAAATATTGATTCTTCTATTCTAGATGATTCTACAGTTAATATCTCAAAAATGGCTTGGTCTAATAATTTTGAAATACGAATGTTTTTACGATGTTGCTCAAATAAAGGTTCAATATTTCGAAATGATGGATAGTTTCTATTTAATCTATCTTTTAGAAAATCATAACTACATATAGATAGGAAGTAGGAT
>CANCJF010000184.1 GCA_947378245.1 Bacteroidota bacterium | reverse complement strand
AGCTGATATTAAGATTTTAATAAAATCTGCAAATTCAGATGAACTAGTATATACCTGGAATGGTTGTATTGAAGAAACTGAATATCATGCCGCTGAACTTATTAGTGATGCATTACTCAAAAAAAATCCAAATAATAAAAATTACATTTTTAGAAAAGGTGTCTCTACATTTTTTTATAAAAAAGACTATAAACTAGCATTAGGTTATTTCAAGAAAGCTATTACAAACGTTTCACCAAAGTATAATAATGAATCAGGAATGGAAACAAAAGCACCAATACTAGCTTACTATTATTATGCTTATTGTTTAGAAAATACCGGTGAATACCTTGAGTCAGAAAAGTTTTATCGAAAATATTTAGAAAATCAAGCAGGTATTACAAACATTTACACAAAAACAGCAAGTTTAAAGGTTGCAAATAATGGTGTTGCTGCAAAATACAAAGCGAATCCTAAAAAAGTAGATATTCGATTAATTGGAGATTCTGTAAATACAATTAACCCAGAATACGCGCCAATTATATCTCCAGACGGAACTACAATTTACTTTACTTCACGTCAACCATGGTTGGAGGACACTTTAAAGGAATATGTTGAGGATTTCACAAACTTATCACCTGAGGACATTTATGTAAGTTACAGAAAAACTGAAACTACATGGAGTAAACCTAAGAAAATGAAGTTTTGTAAATTAGAGTTAAATGAAGCGACTGTTTCCATTACACCAGATGAGCGAATGATGTATGTTTATCAGGATACTAAACAAAATGGAGATTTATTTCAAATTGACCTGCTAGCAACTTCGAGAAACACGGATTCATTAACATTAATAAAGATACCTGAAGTGAATGGCAAAGCTTGGGAAAGCCACATCTATTTTAATGAAGAAAATAACTTCGCAATTTTCTCTTCGGATAGACCTGGAGGTTACGGAGGAAGAGATTTATACCGTATCGTTAAACTTCCTGATGGATCATGGAGTAAACCTCAAAATATGGGGCCAACTATCAATACGCAATATGACGAAGATGCTCCTTTTCTATCTATAGACAACAAGAACTTATATTTTTCGAGCAACTGTGATAAAAGTATGGGGGGATTTGATATTTACACCTGTGTGAAAATTGACGAAAACTTATGGAGTACTCCAGTTAATTTAGGTTATCCGATTAATTCTGAACGCGATGACATTTATTATTCTACTACTGCAGATGGATTAAAGGGATATTTTTCATCGAATCGATTAAATGGTGTTGGTCAGGTAGACATTTATGAAATCAATTATGTTCCGTTAGATATTAAAACAAATTTTTTATTCACTGGGCATGTTCAGCGTACAGATAAAAAACAATTAAACATACTTACAGATGTAGAAATTGCATGTCAAAATTGTGATTCAAACAAAAAGAAAATATTACGTCCTCGTTTACGAGATGGATATTTCATAACTGCATTAGAACCATGTAGGGATTATGAAGTAGAGGTTCTTGGTCCTAATAGAGAAATTTTGTACACTGAAACATTTAGCACATCTTGTGAATTAAATATCGAAAAAATCGAACGCGAATTAACAATCAACGAACCCGCGTTAATCATTAAGAGATAACTCTTATTTTCCATTTATGAAATTAAAACTTATTAGACCTTTATCTATCTTTGATTTAGAGACTACAGGATTAAACATATCCAAAGAACGTATTGTTGAAATAGCAATTCTTAAAATTCTTCCAGATGGAAGTGAAGAACGCTTTAAATCATTAGTTAATCCAGAAATGCACATTTCTGATGAGGTTATAAAGATTCATGGTATTTCAAATAAAGATGTGAAAAACGCTCCTACTTTTAAAGATCTATCAAAAAGAATTATTGACTTCATCGGTGATTCAGATTTAGCAGGATATAATTCCAATAAATTTGACATCCCACTATTAGCAGAAGAGCTAATTAGAGTTGGTTGTGACTTCAATCTATCCGACAGACATTTTGTAGATGTTCAAAACATTTTTCACAAAATGGAACAACGAACACTTAGTGCTGCCTATCAATTTTATTGTCAAAAGGAATTGATTGATGCACATGATGCCATGAATGATACAAATGCCACATGGGAGGTGCTAAAATCACAATTAGATAAATACGAAAACTTGCAAACTGATGTTTCTTCTTTAGCTGAATTCTCTCGAGCAGGAAGTTTAAAAACTCTAGACTTTGCAGGTAGATTGGTCATCAATGAAGATGGATTTGGAGTTTACAATTTTGGTAAGCACAAAGGAAAAACAATTAAAGAAGTTCACGAAGCTGAACCTGGTTATTACAGTTGGTTTATTTCTCCATCTACTGATTTCCCATTATACACAAAACAAAAACTGCGTGAAGAAATGGAAAAAATCAAAAATGAACACAAAATTGAAAGAGAGAGTTCATTGGATTTAAATAGTCAATTAGAAGCTTTAAAATCAAAATTTCAAAAATAGATGAAAATAATCTGTATTGGTCGAAATTATGCTGATCATGCGAAAGAGATGAACGCTCCTACTCCTGAGTTTCCTTTGTTTTTCTTAAAACCAGATTCAGCAATTCTACCCAAAAGAACGCCTTTTTATTACCCCAACTTTACAACAGACTTACATTATGAATGTGAGGTTATAGTACGAATTAACAAGTTAGGTAAAAATATTTCTGAAAAATTTGCTCATACCTATTATGATGAAATTGGATTAGGAATTGATTTTACAGCAAGAGATTTACAAGAAGAATGTAAAACAAAAGGTTTACCTTGGGAACGAGCAAAAGCATTTGATGGATCAGCTGTACTTTGCGAACACTTTATCTCAAAGTCTGAATTAGATTTAGAAGCCATTACTTTTCACTTAACAAAAAATGGAAAGGTTGTTCAACAAGGAAATACGAAAGATTTCATATTTTCAATTGATACAATCATCGCTTATGTGTCACAATTTGTGACTTTAAAAATTGGAGATATTCTTTTCACAGGTACTCCGGCAGGAGTTGGTCCTGTAACTATAGGTGATACTTTACAAGGATTTATTGGAGAGAAGGAAATGTACACGTTACAAATTAAGTAAATCATGGGCTGTGCCCATGTGGGAGATATATCGCCCTTTCAGGGCTAGGATTTTAAGAGATATAAAATTAGGATGTGTTTTTTTTTTAATAATTTGTTTTCATTTAAAAAATAATATTTATATTTGCACACCAAAACACGGAGGATGTAGCTCAGTTGGTTAGAGCGTCGGTTTGTGGTGCCGAAGGTCGTGGGTTCGAGACCCATCTTCCTCCCTTAATTTAAAGTCGTCTTTTTGAGACGACTTTTTTTATTAATACTCGTTTTATGAAATTTAAAGAATCCATCGACAAACGCAGAACATTTGGGATAATTTCTCACCCAGATGCAGGTAAGACAACTTTAACAGAAAAATTATTGTTGTTTGGAGGGGCGATTCAAACTGCAGGAGCCGTAAAAAACAATAAAATCAAAAAGACGGCTACTTCCGATTTCATGGAAATTGAAAAGCAAAGAGGTATTTCTGTAGCTACATCTGTAATGGCTTTTGAATACAAAGGCAAGCAAGTAAATATTTTGGACACTCCTGGACACAAAGACTTTGCAGAGGATACATATAGAACTTTAACAGCAGTAGATAGCGTCATTTTAGTCATCGATTGCGCCAATGGTGTGGAGCAACAAACTGAGAAATTAATGGAGGTTTGTCGTATGCGTAATACTCCAGTTATAGTTTTCATAAATAAAATGGACCGTGAAGGTCAGGACCCTTTTACATTATTAGACGAGATAGAATCAAAATTAGACATTAAGGTATGTCCTTTAGCATGGCCAATTGGTATGGGGGACCGTTTCAAAGGTGTTTATAACATCTATGAAAAAAATGTCAATTTATTTCAGGCGAGTAAAACAAAAATTGCCAAAGAAGTTGTTTCAATATCCGATGTAAACAGTTCCGAAATAGATGAATTGGTTGGAGATGCCTTTGCAAAGGAATTAAGAGAAGATTTAGAAATGATTGCAGGCGTATACAATCCATTTGATAGAGAAACTTATTTGTCGGGTGAATATGCTCCAGTATTTTTTGGATCTGCGGTAAATAATTTTGGAGTTCAAGAACTTCTTGACGCATTTATAGAAATCTCCCCGACTCCTAGATCTAGAGAAACAGATTTAAAAACAATTGATCCATACGATGAAAAGTTTTCAGGATTTGTATTCAAAATACATGCAAATTTAGATCCTAAGCACCGTGATCGTATTGCATTTTTAAGAATTGTATCTGGTAAATTTGAACGTAATACTTTTTATAATCATGTACGATTAGGGAAAAAATTCAAATTTCCCAATCCAACTTCGTTCATGGCACAAGACAAGAGTGTCATCGATGAAGCTTTCCCTGGTGATGTAATTGGATTGTATGATACAGGTAACTTTAAAATTGGCGATACCTTAAACGAAGGTGAAAAATTTATGTTTAAAGGAATTCCTAGTTTTTCCCCTGAATTATTCCAAGAATTAGAGAATTTAGACCCTTTAAAATCAAAACAATTGGAGAAGGGTATTAGTCAGTTGACCGATGAGGGAGTCGCGCAATTATTTATTCAACAACCAGGAAACCGTAAGATTATTGGTACTGTAGGGCAACTTCAATTTGAAGTAATTGCCCACCGTTTGCTACACGAATACGGGGCTTCTTGCCGCTTTACCCCACGAAACTATGTGAAAGCGTGCTGGATAACAACCGATAACGATGTAGAGTTAAAACGATTTATCAGCACAAAATCTGGGAATATTGCAAAAGATAAAGATGATAATTACGTGTTTTTAGCAGAAACTCCTTTTCTACTTCAAATGGCAGAAAAAGATTATCCCGACTTAACTTTCCATACTACTTCTGAGTTTAAATTGACAGAAAACAATTAGTTATTTCAAGACTTTTATTACTTGTTAAATTAATAAAAAACTTGTTAGAAATGTG
>CANCJF010000183.1 GCA_947378245.1 Bacteroidota bacterium | reverse complement strand
ATTTACAAATATATAATCAAAATTTTAATGTCAAAAAAAAATATTTTATTTTTATCTACATTCATTTGTGTAATTGCATTTGTGATCTCTTGTCCGTTAATGCATGATTATAAATTATATGTTAATCAATGGAAAATTTTAGCAAAAGGTGAAAATTTACCAAATTATGATAATGCATATGGTGTTTTACATTATTTATTTACTCCATTTGCTAAAATCTACAATCAACTTCCTAAACTTATTTTTGTAGGTATATACATGTATGCTTCATACAAATTATATGAATTAATCCTTAAACAAACTGGTGTTAAACTTGCAAGAATTTCATTATTAGTTTTATTACTTAACCCATTATTTTGGATTTTTGGAGTTATATATGGAAGTAATGACCTATTTGTTGCTGCAACAAGTTTTTTATCCATATTGTATTATTATACGAAGAAAACAAACAAATCTGCTATTTATCTTTTTCTAGGTATTACCTATAAATTCTCACCGCTTTTTATCCTCCCTTTCTTGGGTATTGACGCCCGTAAAATCAACTATAAATATTTCTTAATTATAGGACTAACAATTATAATCCTTTACACGTTTGGATACCTATTTTGGGGTAATTCTATTTTTAACCCCTTTATTTATGGAAGCGTTAGAAGCTCAAAATTATTATCTGTCTTTGCATTTATTAATAGTTCTTATGCACCGCTAAGTTTTATTAATATTTACAATTTAGATTTTCTTAGTATTTACTGTATGATAATAAGTTGGTTTGTATTATTTGGGCTATACCTTTATTTTAAACTTGACAAACCAATCATGATATTCACCTCATTTTCAAGCGTTTTACTGTTTTACAAAGTAGGACATCATCAATTCTATTTTACTCTTTTATTTATTACACTTTATATTTTTTCTAGCCACTGGGAATTCATTAGACAAAATAAGCCTATACTTATCTCAACTTTAGTATTCTGGAGCTGGTTATTTTTAGTTACAATAATTTATCTAATCACAGATGAATATAAAGGACAATTCAATCTCATTCGAGAACTTGTTGGAGGTCCTACATTTATTATTCATTCTATAATGAACATATTGTATCTTCGTCTAGCATTCAAAATTAAACACAAGAATAACACCCATTTATCTAATTAAAATCCTAAATTACAGAAGTATTAGTCCCCACTTTGATGTATCATGCAAAAATTGCTAAAATACATCTCAGATAAATAAATAGAATTCCAAAACAGTAAACAATTATATGTTTAATTTGTTGCTCATGTACTTTTTTTTGAGGCTGGAACAAATATCGACAATCTATTTATTCGATTTTAACAATTGGAAAACAAGTTGTTGACATCGAAACAACAAGGGAAATACTGTACCTTAATAATTCTTGGAAATAAATAAAACTTATCAAAAAAGATTGCGTAAACAAAAATGTACGTAACTGGCTTTGGAGATATGAATATTAAAACTCAATAATAATTTAAACTAATGACCATACATAATACTCATTAAACTATCCCCAATTTTAGGCAAATAATGTGATTTTTCGTAATAATTATGATAGTCTTCTGTAATTTTATTTTTCCCTGAAAAATCATAAACATGTCCTTTAAAAATACTTTCTATAATTTCTTTATCTTTTCGATTAAATTTTAGTTGACTATACAAAGGACTTAAAATTATTTTATAATTAGTATGGTGTTTTTTAAAGATCATCGCTATTTCAAAAAGCATCTTTATTTGTTTTTTATTGATTTTTTGTTTCCCTTCTACTTCTCTGATAGGTCGTTTATAAAATACATTCATTTTTGATTGATAGTATTTTTTAGCGTTAGTTTGGATTTCTCGATTGGATTTTTGATGTGACATCGCATTCGTTACAACATCATAGCTTACTCCTTCATTTCCAAATCTTTGCACTAATTCAGATTCACCTTTAATCAATTCTTTCAAATACTCAATTATAAATTCGCGACCAAGAAACGCTTTGAAATGTTCAAAATAAAAATTCAAAAAGGAAGTTTTTGCAACTAAAGGATCTTTCATGTATAAATGTCCAGGATGATCATCAGAAAAATGAAATGTAACATCTTCACAAAAAATAAGTATGCAATTTTTGATATCAACATTCTTTTCGTCCAAAAACTTCAATTTAGAAAAGATGCCAAAAATGGACTCTCCAAACGCATCAAACGAAAAAACTCGAGCAGTTGAATCTAGATATCTTTTCCAATGCAAAACATTAAAAGCCATCGTTCTAGAAGAACCAAATAAAAAGGAATTGTATTGTTGTTTCGGATAATTCCTTTCGAACACACGTGTTGAAACAAAATCACGATTGTTTAAGATTGTTAAATCATTTGAGTATTCTTCATATTCATAAATAATTTTAAAAGGATCATAAAAGACGAATAAACCAACTAAGATGAGCAAGGGAGAACTCAATAAAAGAAATTTATAAAAAAACTTTTTTACCATGATTAAAACTGAAAATAAATGAATTGACGTTCTTTGTATACCCCAAAAAAGATAATTGATAACAATACTATAAAATACATTGACCATCTAACTAAAGCAGGAAAATGAACAAATCGTATGTTAAATTCATATTTACGAATCGAAAGATGAACCGTTTCCATCACAACAATCAAAGCAAAACACAAAATAATATCTAATGGAGGTAAGCCCAAATCTTCAATTACTTCTCCACCATGTTTTAGTTCATACAACAGATTTGTAAATTTTGAAAATAAACGATTTATAAACTCAAAAGCGGTTGTCACATCCTTAGCTCGAAAGAAAATCCAGGCAAAATCAACTAGCAAAAAAGTGCTAAATAAAGATAAAAATGAAAATTTACTCAGCTTTAAAAAACGTAATAATGATTGTCGATACTTAAGTGTCATCAGTCCGAAAACCTGATAAACACCATGCAATAGTCCCCAAATAATAAATGTCCAATTTGCTCCATGCCAGATTCCACTTAATAAAAAGATGATAAATAGGTTTAAATACCATCGAGGTACGGCCACTCGATTTCCTCCTAAAGGAATATACACGTAATCTTTAAACCAAGTGGAAAGGGAAATGTGCCATTTCGACCAAAATTCTTTTATAGACTTTGAATGATAAGGCATGTTAAAATTACGCATTAAATCATAGCCCATTACACGAGCTGCGCCGATTGCTACATCAGAATAACCGGAGAAATCACAAAATATTTGAAACGTAAAAAAGACAGACGCGATAATAAGACTTAACGAATTAAAACTTGAAGGATGATCAAAAACATGATCAACTATTATCGCTAATCGATCTGCAATAACAACCTTTTTAAACAATCCCCATGCCATTAACCTTAAACCACTTGTCACTCGATCGTAATCAAAATCAAATTTTTCACGAAACTGATGTAAAATATTTTGAGGTCGTTCAATTGGACCAGCAACGAGTTGAGGGTAAAACATGACATATAAGGAATAAATTCCAAAATGTTTCTCAGCCTTTTGATTTCCACGATATACTTCTATGGTATAACTCATTGCCTGAAAAGTATGAAATGACAAACCAATTGGTAATAAAATATTTAAATAAGGAATCGGATTATCTAAGGCAAACCCCTTTAATAAAAAAGAAAGATTGTCATTGAAAAAATTGTAATACTTAAAAACAACTAATACACCAACATTAGCAATCAAACTTAAAATTAAATAACGCTTCTTTTTATTCAAAGGTGCATTTTCTATCCAAATACCAGCAAAATAATCAATGACTATTGTTCCTCCTAATATTAAAATATAAATAGGAACGAATGCCATATAAAAATAGCAACTACTTGCTAATAATAAAATCCATCGTTTCGAATAAGGCATCATAAAATATGCCGTTGTCACAAAAAGAAAGAAAAATAAAAAATGTATTGAATTAAATAACATAGTTTTTAATTATCAAATATCGTCATAATTTAATGGCCGAACTGAACAACTCATTAAATCAAAACCAGTGGGTAATTCTGACTGGATACAAATATCATAATCTAAGTGTGAAATTAAAGGACCTCTTTGAGAGGTATTGGTAAAAAAACCGTTAGAAAGTAAAAAAGAAGAAATCTCACTGTTTTTTAAACCTATTATAACCAACCCTTTCAACCTTTTTTTAATCACTTGATCTTCAACATACAAAATCAAAGGGTTAACATCTCTAAAATCTATTTCATAGTCATAGTCTACAACGGAAATTTGATTATTTCGGATGCTATATACAAGGTAAGCAATTAATTTACCTTCGGAATTATAATTACAAATTAGTTCATAATGATAATTTGGGTTTGACATTTTCCATTTTAGAAAATCTACATTTTTATAAATATTGATTTCTTGATCGTGTAAATTAAACCGAAAATCATCTAATTGATCCGATAAAGAATCAAAATGCCTAACAAGTTTATAACGCCTCGAACTAACAAATAAATGTTTGATTCTTAGCAAGAAAAAAGGCTTAAAATAATTTTGAATCTTGTTCACATACGTCCAACCTGTTCCACATAAACTTTTAGTAGAAATGTTAGAACAAAGAGCATATAAGAAAGCGCAATCTTTTTCTAATACATTCGTTAATAAATTCGAAATCTGTTTAGAAACTCCACGTTTTCGATAATTTGGATTTGTCATTAAATCGGTAAACTTCATTGATTTTATAACGTGCTTTTTCCAAATTGTTTTATCAGGAAGTAAAGCGCCAGAACCAACCAAAATATCTCCATCAAACAAACCAACTACGATAGAAGCTCCTATCGGATTTGAAAAATATTTCCACTTAAAAAAAGATGCTTTTGGTTGAATTCCAAATGAAAAGAAAAACAATTCATCTAATTTTGGAATATCATCTTCTGTTAATAATCTAGACTCAAACATTATTTTTTAATTAATCTTTTAATACGAGTTAATACACCATACATATTAGCAATTCCAACTTCAAAATTAGTGTGATATTGATTAACACGATCATAATCAAATCCTATCTGTTGAATTTCATTAATCCTATTATT
>CANCJF010000182.1 GCA_947378245.1 Bacteroidota bacterium | reverse complement strand
CTAGTAATAAAACGAATAAATAAAAAACATTTTTTTGGCATAGAATTAATAATAGTCAGAAAAAAGGAAGCCATGACACACAGTAAAAAATCGGAACAAGCCCACAAACTCGCAACCATAAGTATTGCATTAAATGTCGTAGTCATTATATTAATTGTAGGGCTATTATTCATGCTTGTTTAATGCATAAAATAAACAAGTTATTCATATTTTTTTTATATTTAGTGAATGTACGGAATCGTAAATAAAGCAATACAAGAATTAGTCATTTCCAATTTTGGTGAGGAAAAATGGGTGAATATTAAAAAGAGAAGTGCAATCGATATTGATTACTTCATTAGTAATGAACCTTATGACGATGACGTCACTTTTAAATTAGCCATTGCAGCATCAGAAGAAATGGAAATTCCACTCGCTGATGTATTGATGAGTTTTGGTGAATGGTGGATTTTAAAAACAGGAAAAGAAAAATACGGCTATTTACTCGAAAGTGGAGGTGATAATTTAAAAGATTTTTTAATAAACCTTCCGCTATTTCATAACCGTGTCATGATGATTTATCCTCGTCTAACACCTCCAGAATTTAAAATTACCCACATAGAAGATAATAGCTTACACCTCCATTATTATTCAAAACGAGTAGGACTTCAAGATTTTGTGAGAGGGTTAATCACTGGTCTAGGTAAATTTTATGCCTGTCAAGTTGAACTAGAACTCATTGAATCAAGAGATAACCAGTCAGATCATGAGATATTTTGGGTTAAATGGGCATAAAATTAAACTATAATCAACTCAATCGTGTATTTCCTTTTCACTTAGAGGTCAATACAAAATTTGAAATTTTATCTGTTGGAAAAAGTTTAATCAAACTCATTGGAAACGTTACAAATCAACATTTTTTAAGCTTATTTACAATTGAACGACCACACATTCAAACACTCTCTTTTGAAGAAATCAAAAAAGATGGTCACCAATTTTTCATTATTAAAAACAACATCCGAGACGTATTATTTAAAGGTCAAATCGAATTTATTGAAGAAAAAAATAGCCTATTATTTATACTAACCCCCTATTTTCAAAATATTGAAGAACTCAAAAAAAATAAACTGCTCGTTACAGATTTTGCCAATTTTGACCTCTCTTTTGATTTTCTACACATTATCAAAAACATCGAAATAAATAACAATGAAATCATTGACTTAGTTGATCAATTAAAAATCAAAAACAAACAAATTTCCCTACAAGAAGAAAAACATCGAAACATCATCAAAAACATGAACATGGGCTTGATTGAGGTGGATAATGACGATATTTTGCAATTTGCCAATCAAACATTTTGTGATATGTCAGGGTATAGCTTAGAAGAATTAATCGGAAACCGACCCACTGATTTAATTCTTGAAAAAGACAAACGACACATCATCGATGAAAAAATTGTCACCCGAAAAAATGGAATTTCTGACGGATTTGAAATCGAAATCGTTAAAAAAAATGGAGAAAATCGTTTTTGGTTTATCAGTGGTGCACCAAACATCAATGACAATGGAGAATGTATTGGATCCATTGGTGTACACATAGATATTACCCAACAAAAACTGTTGGAGCAAGAATTAGAAAATGCAAAAATTGTAGCAGAACAAGCCTCCAAAACAAAAGAAATGTTCCTAGCAAACATGAGTCATGAAATTAGAACTCCTTTAAATGTTTTAATTGGTATGATTCGACTAATAGAGAAAGAAACCTTAAACGACACGATTCAAAATTATATTACACAATCCAAAGGAGCTGCAAATCATTTGTTGTCCATTTTAAATGACATCCTAGACATGTCTAAAATTGAATCAGGAAAAATGAAAATCAATACGTTGTCGATGGACATCTATGCCCTTCAAAAATCCATCGAAAGTATCTTCAAACCTTCAATTATAAACAAGGGAATCGTATTTTCAACAAGTATCGATTCAAACATTTCAATACTTAGAGGAGACGAAATCCGACTACGTCAAGTACTCATCAACTTAATTAGCAATTCTATTAAATTCACGGAAAAAGGAAAAATAGCGACTGAAATAAAATTAGTTAACGATACGCCCGAAGAACAAATAGTGCGTTTTAGTGTATCGGACTCAGGGATTGGAATGTCCCCCGAATTTATTGAAACTATTTTTGAAAAATTTTCCCAAGAATCAAATAATGCTAATAGAAAATTTGAAGGAACCGGATTGGGTATGACCATTTCCAAAGACATTTTACTCTTAATGGGAAGTGATTTAAAAATTGAATCTAAAAAAGGACAGGGGACTAAAATTGAATTTGAGATATCCTTTAAAAAAACAGAAGCTCCGAAAAACACTAAAAATTTAATTAAACTAAAAAAGAAGTTACTTAAAGAGAAACGTATACTTTTAGTAGAGGACAATAAATTAAACAGATTAATTGTTCGAAAAATGCTAGAACTTTCAGGTTGTTTTGTAGAAGAGGCAGAAAATGGAAATGAAGCCATCAACAAGTTAATCTCTCAATCTTTCGATTTAATATTAATGGACATTCAAATGCCAGAAATGGATGGAATTGAAGCCACTAAAATGATTCGTACCATCTTAAATTTGAAAACACCAATCATCGCTTTAACAGCAAACTCATTCCAACACGACATCGATCTCTATTACGAAATTGGAATGAATGATTTTATTATCAAACCTTTTGAAGAGGACCAATTTTACGCAAAAATTATAAAAAACTGTTAGTTTAACTGCTCGTTTATTTGCTAATAAATTCAAAAGTTAATTAAAAAAATACGTATAAGTACGTATAATTCAATAAGTGCATAAACGTGTTTTAACTAGTAATGAAGCAAGTAAGATTTTTTTAATTAGATTTGTTTAAAAAAAGTTGATGATTTCGTTTCCTGAAAATACACTTTGTGCACTTGTGTTTCTAGTTATTGGTGCTACAGCTTCATTTTTATATTTTAAAATTCGCAGGATTCGAAGACTAAAAAAAATGAAAGCAAAACGTATTGTTCATTTTAACATGATTAATCATTCTATAGGTCAAAACCTAGATTCCACTCTTATTCAAAATAGCGAAGAACTATTTTTTTTGAAAAACTCGTATAAACTTACCAAAAGAGAAGAAGAAATGTTGGAGGACCTAGTAGTTGGTTTAAGTTTCCAAGATATAGCTCTAAAATTTAACCTCTCTGAAAAAACGATTAGTAAACATGCATCTAATATTTTTCAAAAAACAAATTGTAAAAACAGAAAAGAATTAATTGCTCTTGCACGTACAAAAAAAGAAAAAGAATTGTCAATTGTCAATTGATAATTGACAATTGACAATTGATAATTGATATGTTTAGAACAAGATTATCTCCTTTTCAGAGAGAGCAGATTATTAAAATTTTATGTGAATCTTTTGAGGATAATAAATCGGTGAATTTTGTTGTAAAACAAGACCATAAAAAAGATAAACGACTTAAATTATTAATGCGTTATTCCTTATTTATGGGAGAGCATTTTGGCCATATCTATTTAAACAAAGAAGAAAATGCCTGTGCAATTCTCCTAGACTCTCGCTTAAAATCTACAAACTTACAATCCATTGGTTGGGACATTCGTTTAGTTTTATCGTGTATTGGAATCACAAATGTATTCAAAGTACTGAAACGTGAAGGAGAGTTAAAAAAATTACATCCGACACAACCATACATCCACCTTTGGTATATTGGTGTGTTGAAAGAAAATCAAGGGAAAGGAATTGGATCAAATGTATTAAAGGAAATCGAAGTGTTATCCAAACAAGAAAGTTTACCTATCTATTTAGAAACATCTACCGAGCGAAACTTTCCTTTTTATGAAAAAAATGGTTTTGAAACAAAGAACACACTTAATTCACTCGGGTATTTATTAAAAGTATTTTACAAAAAATAAGATGTTTGGATCCGAAATGAAGGCGAGTACCTTCTTTATTTCATTGATAGAAATCATTACCTTAATTTATGCGCTTTATCAATTCAAGCAAGCATCTAATAAATCATTTACACGTGCGCAAAATCGCTTTGTAGTACTTACATTACTTTTCTTAGTGTACAACTCTTGTAGTGGTTTATTTCCTGATCCTAATATATCCATCCCCTTATTGGTACAAAATTGTTGTGCGTTTGGAAGCGGAATCCTATTAGCATGTTACTACTTTTATTATTTATCACAAGAATTTAATATTCAAAAGCGTCGTTTTTTCAATACGAAACTTTTAGTGACAACGTTAGTGGGCTCATTTCTTATAGGATATGTGGTAGTTTATGGTGTAACACAAAATGCTGCGTTAGCAAAAAAATCATTCATACTATTTCCTGTAACTGTGTCTATCTATTTTTGTTATAAGACGGTAGTATTTCTCTTTCATTCAAAATTGAATCAATTCACAAACAATCATTCTCCCTATTTCAAACTTAAATTAACAGGATATACAGGTATTCTTTTCATGGCAAGTATGCCCATTGTTGTGTTTTTTGGTGATTATCAAGTCGTAAACAATACGTTGGTAAATGGTAGTTTTTTTTGTTTCTTGTTATGCTTTTTATCTATCGTCAAAGTACCTCCAAGAAATAAAAATTACCTCTACAGAAAATCATATTTTCGAAATCTTGACAAAAAAAGAAAAAGAAATTGCACACTTACTATTAAAACAAGTTAGTTACAAACAACTTGCACAAGAACTTTTTATTGAATATAAAACGGTCACAAAACACGCTTCCAACATATTTAAAAAAACAAGCTGTTCCAATTTAGGAGATTTTATTTCAAAATTCTCTCAAAATCAGTAAACTTTTTTCGTACGTAAATTCAATATCTCGTCTTGTTAGATGAAAAAACAGGGGTAAAAATAAAAGGAAGGGCGGCACTCCATCCTTCCTAAGACGCAAATTAGTCTGTTTTGCCGAACAAGATTTACGAGTGTAATCTTCAAACAAGTAGTTTGCTAAAAATAATAGTAAGGAAGATTTAATAATATGATAGGGAAAATTTTAAATTTATAAAATGAAATTATTATATAATTCAATACTT
>CANCJF010000181.1 GCA_947378245.1 Bacteroidota bacterium | reverse complement strand
AAAAAGCAAGCCATTCTTGATTATGTTTCCAAGTCGGAAGATGCTGCTGAAATGGATAAACTTTTACGAATTATTTCCTCCTCTTTATCAGAAAATGAATTGTACGGTTTGACAAATGAACATTTAGACATTGTTAATCAGCGACGTGAAATGCACCTTACAGGAGGAAGTAAATCTTTTTCACTAGAAGAAGTAATGATGAATGCAAGAAATTCTAGATTGAAATAATTAATTCGTGCGAAAAGAGTTAATTGTTATCATAAAAGAACAAGCGAATGACGAAGTTGTTCATGCTTATAAGTATTATGAATCCAAACAATTAGGATAAGGGGATTATTTCTTAAGTGATTTTAGCAACACGATAAACGCAATAAAATTAAGTCCGAATGGATTTGTAAAATTCCATCAATACCGTCAAGCACGATTTTCAGTTTTCCCTTTTGTAATTGTATATGAAGTAGTCAAAAATGATTTAATCGTTTATGCAGTTTTTGAGACGCATCAAAATCCGAGAAAAAAGGTGAAATAACTGTTGCTAAAAGTTATCCTAATTTTTTATAGGTTTAATATACCTCCAAACTATCATCAATCTCTCTCGCCCAAGCCAAAATTCCTCCTTCTAAATTGTACAAGTTGTCATAACCATGTTGCGCTTCTAAAAAGTTAATCGCATTCGCGCTACGCATTCCAGAACGACAATGAACAACCACTTTTTTGTCTTTTACTATTTCATCTGCTCTTTCAGGAACTTCGTTTAATGGAATCAGTAAAGCATTCAAGGTGCAAATTTCATTTTCATGTGGCTCACGAACATCTACCAATTGAAAATCTTCGTTGTTATCCATCCAGGATTTTAATTCTTGTACTGTAATTGTTTTCATATTTTTTTAGTTTAAAGTTATAAGTCGAAAGTTATAAGTCGAAAGTTAAAAGTCGAAAGTTAAAAGTCGAAAGTAAAAATTTTGCTACAATCGTCACTCTTCACTTCGTCACACGTAACTCATTACACGTAACTCAACTCTCTTTTTGCAAACTCCCATAACACCACACCAGCACATACCGAAACATTCAAACTATGCTTCGTTCCAAATTGTGGAATTTCAATAATGTGGTCGCTTAGGTTGATTGCTTCTTGATCTACACCATCAACTTCGTTTCCAAAAATAAGGGCAATTTTCTCAAATTCAAGTCTTGGCACATATTGTAAAAAGGTTGTTTTTTCCGCTTGTTCAATGCTTGCAATGGTAATTCCTTCCTCTTTTAATTCATGGATGAGGTCGATAATATTTTCACGGTGTTCCCAAGTGATAGTCTCAGTAGCTCCTAATGCTGTTTTTTGTATTTCACGATGAGGTGGGGTAGCAGTAATTCCACAGAGATAAATTTTCTCAATATTAAATGCATCTGCAGTTCTGAAAAAAGACCCTATGTTATTTAAACTTCGAATGCTATCCAAAATCACAATAATTGGTGCTTTTTTCTGTGTTTTAAATTCCTCTTCCGAAACACGGTTCAATTCCCATAATTTTAATTTTCTATTCATCAGTTGAAGAGGTGTTATTGAATTTGAAAATAAATGTAGGAAAATGATTTTAGGTAACTTTAATAAATTGCTGTTTTTTCGATTAACCGTCAAAATATTTATGAGAATCTTAGTAACTGGAGTAATGTTTTTAGTTTTTTTTTGCGCAGAGATTTTTTTGAGAAATTGGACGTTCTTTCGTTTTTGAGGACGCAGAGGTTATTTTGACATGTCAAAATCTGTGTATATTTTTTATTGACTAACAAAGTTAGAAAATCTCTGCGACCTCGAAAATTCCTTCAACAACTTCAAATTACCACTGAGTTCTCTGCGCTAATCTTTGTTTATTAGCATGCTTTGTAGTTTTAATTTAGAAAAAAGCAACAAAATTATATCAACACCAAACTTCTCCTTTGTTAATAATATTCCCCTTAAAATCTTCCCTTTCAAACTCCTACACTCTAAATTTACACCTCAATTCTAAATCCACGAGTTTGGCAAAAGAGAAAGCACCGAAAAGCGCAAGCGAAACGCCTTTAATGCAGCAATATAATCAAATCAAAGCACGTCACCCACAAGCATTATTACTGTTTCGTGTCGGTGATTTTTATGAAACATTTGGTGAAGATGCGATTAAAACGGCGCGTATTTTAGGAATTACTTTAACCAAACGTCGTAACGGGGATTCGCACATTGAATTAGCTGGTTTTCCGCATCATTCTGTAGATAATTATTTGCCAAAATTGGTTCGAGCAGGACAAAGAGTTGCTATTTGCGACCAGTTGGAAGATCCAAAAATGACTAAGACGATTGTAAAACGTGGTGTGACTGAATTGGTAACTCCAGGTGTATCTTTCAATGATCAGGTATTAGATCAAAAACGAAATAATTTTTTGTGTGCAGTTCATTTGGACACGAAAAACAATGGAGTTTCATTCCTAGATATTTCTACTGGTGAATTCTTATTAGCCCAAGGTTCCATTGAATACATTGATAAACTAATTCAAGGGTTTGAACCAAGCGAAATCATTTATCAGAAAAAACATACCACTCAGTTCAAAGCTTCATTTGGAGAAAAATATTACGCCTACAAATTAGAAGATTGGGTGTTTAACGAGGATTTTGCAAATGAATCGTTAACTAAACATTTCGGGACTAAAAATTTAAAAGGATTTGGGGTAGAAGGATTGAATGAAGCGATTATTGCTTCTGGAGCGATTTTACACTATTTGTCCGAAACACAGCACGATAAACTCGAGCATATTACTCAACTTTCACGTATTGAAGAAGATAAGTATGTTTGGTTAGATCGTTTTACAGTAAGAAATTTAGAGTTAATCAATTCAAACAATGAGAATGCAACGACATTGATTGATGTATTGGATCATACGGAAACCCCGATGGGTGGTAGGATGTTGAAGCGTTGGGTGGTTCTACCGTTGAAAGAATTGAAGCCAATTCAAGAGCGTTTGGATTCCGTAGAATATTTTACCAAAGAAACGGAAACGGCTTACCGAATTTCTGAACGAATGAAAGATATTGGTGATTTAGAACGATTGATTTCTAAAGTCGCCGTAGGACGTGTGCATCCTAAAGAAGTAAAGCATTTAGAGAATACCTTAAGACAAATCGCTCCAATTAAAGAGGAGTTACTGAATACGAAAGTTACTTCTCTTCAAAAAATAGGAGATAGACTAAATCCATGTGAAAAACTGATTGAACTTATTTCTTCCAATTTAATGGAAGAACCCGCAGTTCAAATTGGAAAGGGATTGGTGATTGCGAATGGAGTACACACCGAATTAGACGAATTACGTGAAATTTCATTTAATGGAAAGGCGTATTTGGAAGATTTGCAAATTCGTGAATCGGAACGAACTGGCATTCCAAGTTTAAAAGTTTCTTTTAATAATGTGTTTGGTTATTATTTAGAAGTTACACATACCCATAAAGATAAAGTTCCTGAAGAATGGATTCGTAAGCAACCCTTAGTGAATGCGGAGCGTTACATTACACAGGAATTAAAAGAATACGAGAGTAAAATTTTAGGAGCTGAGGATCGTATGCATGTGATTGAAACACGTTTGTTTCAGGAATTGGTGCTTTCCATGGTAGATTATATTCAGCCTATTCAATTTGATGCCGTATTGATTGGTCAGTTGGATTGCTTGATATCTTTTGCGAAAATATCGATTTCTAATGAATACGTTCGACCAGATGTAAATGAATCGTTTGCGATAGATATCAAGAATGGTCGTCACCCAGTGATTGAAAAACAGTTAAAAGTAGGGGAGGAGTATGTAAGTAATGATGTCTATTTGGATAAAGAAAGTCAGCAAATCATTATGATTACGGGACCTAATATGTCGGGTAAAAGTGCTTTGTTGCGTCAAACGGCATTAATTTCTTTAATGGCACAAATGGGATGTTTTGTTCCTGCAAGTTCTGCGAATTTAGGATTGGTAGATAAGGTGTTTACGCGTGTTGGTGCATCTGATAATATTTCTTCTGGAGAATCGACTTTTATGGTGGAGATGAACGAAACGTCAAGTATTTTAAATAACCTTTCTGATCGTAGTTTGATCTTGTTGGATGAAATTGGTCGAGGAACAAGTACTTACGATGGAATTTCAATTGCATGGGCGATTGCTGAATATATCCATGAGCATCCGAAAGTCAAAGGAAAAACATTATTTGCAACACATTACCATGAGTTGAATGAAATGACCAATCAATTCGAGCGTATTAAAAATTACAATGTTTCTGTGAAAGAGACTGGTAATAAAATTTTGTTTTTACGTAAGTTAGTAGAGGGTGGAAGTGAGCATTCCTTTGGTATTCATGTGGCTAAATTGGCAGGTATGCCGAAACAAGTGATTGATCGAGCGAATAAAATTTTGGTTCAATTAGAAAAATCACATGCAGGACAAGAAAAACAAAAAGTAAAATCAGGTCCGAGTGTTGATGATATGCAATTAAGTTTTTTTCAATTGAATGATCCTGTTTTAGAGCAGATTAGAGAAGAATTGGTAGCGATAGATATTAATACATTAACACCAGTAGAAGCTTTAATGAAGTTGAATGAAATAAAAAAATGGACAGGAGGATAAAAAAAGTTTTGTAAAGTCTTTGAGAATTAAAAATCTTACTTATCTTTGCACACGCTTTCAAGGGAATAATTATCGAATTATTTTTTAACCTTGAGCTTTTACTGCGAGAATAGCTCAGCTGGTAGAGCACGACCTTGCCAAGGTCGGGGTCGCGAGTTCGAATCTCGTTTCTCGCTCAATAAATTTAAGTCTGCTCGAGTGGTGGAATTGGTAGACACGCCGGACTTAAAATCCTGTGCCTGTATGGGCGTGCGGGTTCAAGTCCCGCCTCGAGTACAAAATGTGTTGATAATCAATAGCTTTGACAAGTCCTAGTCAACAGTTAGTCAACCAAAGAAAACAAAAAAAGCCTTAGCATATCGCTAAGGCTTTTTTATTAATCATTTTGTCTAGTCCTGAAATAGCGATACACAAAATTTATCGTTATGAAAGAAAAAGTCGTTTATGAAAAACGCAGCCAAAAGGATTATTCAATGTCCTTTAAGTTAGAAGTTATTAAAGAAATCGAATCTGGATTAATTTCTACCACTGGAGC
>CANCJF010000180.1 GCA_947378245.1 Bacteroidota bacterium | reverse complement strand
TACCTTTTGTTTATGTTTATTTCGTGCTACTTGTGTCATACTACTAAAAATATACTTAAAACTTATCCATTAATGTTACTACATTGTCAGATAACTCTGTTAAAAATGTCTCTTCTTCCTTTGAGAATAATTTAAATGAAGCTAACTCGACAACTGCAATTACCTTATTGTCTTTTTTTATTGGGAAGATGATAATAGAATTTGGACTAGATTGTCCTAAACCAGATAGAATCTGGATATAACCATCAGGTACCGTTTGAATATTTATTAATTTACCTTCTTTGGCAACTTGACCAGAAAGCCCTTCTCCAAATTCAAATTCGATTGTTTCAGATTCAGGTAAATGATAAGCATATCCAGCTAAAAATTGAATGATATGTATCCCTTCCTGATTTATTGAAGTAGTAAAAATTGCTCCTTGTGAAGCGTCTAAATCTTTTGCTAATGACCAAAGTAAATCTTTTGCAAAATCTTTTAAAGAAGTTGCATCCTTTACTTTTGCTATAATTTTATCTATTCTTTCTGAACTCATTTTACTAGGGCACTTTTAATTAATACGTATTATTGCTTATAAATTTACAAAAAAAAATTAATTTAATGAATAATTTACTGTTAATTCTCTAATAATCCAACTATTTCAAAATCATTCATAACATCTTCCAAATGTGGTGCATCAGGCATGTCGTTTGTCAAATCAATTCCAGTTGCATGGAAGTAATGATAGCCATCTTTAAATAATTCAGAGGATGTTACATCGTAAATTTTTCCTTTATACCCAACCCAGATATATGGCATATCTTGCCCATTTCTAAGTGCTAATTCTTCCGAAGAGTATGTAGGTAAAAACTTTTCCATATTCAATTTGCAATCGAAACTAAAAACTTACAAATTTCATCAATGGATAATATTTTATCCATTTCAGCTGCTTTTATGGCAGCATCGGGCATTGTTTTAATTGTCGCTTCATCTGGATTTTGAGCTATGGTAAATGCACCACGTTCTTTTGAACGTTTAATTCCCTCAGCCCCATCTGTATTAGCACCAGACACAATCACTCCTACCATTTTATCTTTATAGATATATGAAGCAGTATCAAAAGTTAAATCAATGGATGGACGAGAATATTTAACCATGTCTTCCGTTGAAAGTGCAATAGTATTTCCTAATTCCACATACATATGGTAATTGGAAGGTGCTAAATACGCTATTCCAGGCTTGATTACTTCTTTATCGTGAGGCTCAATGACAGGGATGTTTGATTTCAGGCTTAATGCTTCCACGAATCCATTACGGATGTGTTTCAATCTGTGTAAAGCTAAAAAAACTGGGAAAGGATAATTTTTTGGCAATGAAGATAGAATCTTTACAACTAAAGGAAAACTTCCTGCAGAACCACCAATAACTACTGCTTTATAATTACTCATTCTTATTTTCTTTGATAAATTTTTTCTTCGAGCGAAAAAGTATTATAATTATCTACTGATTTACACCAAGCTATTGTTTCTTTTGACCCTAACGCTAAAAACCCACCTTGTGAAGTACATTTAGCGAATTTACCTACGATCTGATCTTGCAAAGGAAGGTTAAAATAAATCAACACGTTACGACATAAAATAATATCAAAACGCATGGTTTGATCACCTTGTACTAAATCAAATTTTCTGAATGTTACATTACGTAGTAGGTCTTGGTCCATAAATACATAATCACCCGTGGATTTGAAATAATGATTCAATTTGAGTTTTCCTTCAAATTTTTCATAATTAAACCCGTTGAGCTCCATATTTCTAGCTGGATATTTTCCTTCTAACGCTTTTGCAATTACATCTTCATTGATATCACTCGCAAAAATTCGTGCTTTTTCATATAAACCTGCTTCTTTCAACGCAATCGCCATCGAATACACTTCTTCCCCTGTAGAACAAGCGGAATGCCAAATACGTATGGTAGAATAATCCTTCACGACAGGAAAAACGGTTTCTTTCAATTTTTTCCACATAGAAGGATCACGAAACATTTCTGTGGTGTTTACAGTTACTTCTTTAAGAAATAACTCGTAAAACGGCTTATCCACACGAACTTTTTCGATTAAATCAGCCATATTATCGAATTTATAGACTTCAATAATACGTGCCAATCTTCTTTTAAAAGATGACAAAGCATATTCGCCAAAGTCAAATCCATAAACCATTTTAATTGTGTTTACTAATTTTCGTATATCTATAATATCTATTTCGAGCTCCATAAAAATTTAAGTTTTTGGCTTAACTAAATCTAATAACCAAAAATACAAAGTAAAATCTGTATTTTGAATACGTTATAAAACATATGCTTTCTATTTAGAATTATTCTAAACAGAAAATAAAAAACCGACCCCTTTTTGAGGTCGGTTTATTTACTCTAATTAATTTAAATTAACTAACAATCAAATCAGTAATATCTGTAGCAAATTTTGAGACTTTTATTACTTCACCACGAGAATTCACAATTGGGAAATAAATTGCATTCAACCATACACTTTCTCCTTGAAGATTAATTCGTTCAAATCTTCTTTTATTCTGTGGTTTACCAGCTGCTAAATCACTCCAGAAATGTTTATATTCGTTTGAATTTTTTTCATCTTCTCTTAAGAATATGCTATGGTGTTTACCATAGATATCTGTAAGTTCACATTTCATTGTAGTTAGGAAGTTTTGATTTGCGGTAATAATATGACCATCTAAGGTAAAATCTATCGTTGCCATTGAAGCATTAATTCCATCCAAAATACCTTTTGTTTCAGCTGTTTTTTCAAGAATTACAGAATTTTGTTTGTCCATTTCTTCTTGTGTCGCAACCATTTCTTCCATATTTTGGCGCATTTCTTCTTCTTGTTGTTGCATTTGCTCCACCATACGAGACATTTCAGCTTCTTTGCGTTCCATCTCTTCTTGTGTCGCTTGCATCTCTTCCATATTTTGACGCATTTCCTCTTCTTGCGCACGCATTTCTTCTGTTTGTTGTTGCGATTGCTCTAACAAGATTTTTGTACGTTCGTTTGTTTTTGCGGTTGAAAGTGTAGAAGCAATAGATTCTGCCAATTTATTCACGAATTCAATATGGAATTGTTCAAATAATTGGAAAGAAGCAATTTCAATGATACCAAAGGTTTCATCATTCACTTTTAACGGAACGATTAAGAACGAATTTGGTGTAGCACCACCTAAACCAGAGGTAATGTTTACGAAATCTTCTGGAACGTCCGTGATGTAAATTGTATCACTTTCTTGCCAAGCTTGGCCCACTAATCCTTCTCCTTTATCTACACGCATGTGTAAATATTTTTTCTTGTTCCAAGCATAACATGCAGTCAATTCCAAAAACTCATCATTTCTTTCTGCATCATTGACAACGAATAACGCACCTTGATTTGCATTTAAATATTTTACTAGGTTAGAGATAATATTTTCAGAAAGCACTTCAATACCTTCATTATTTGCACGAAGAATGTCCCCGAATTTAGCGATCCCTTCGGTAGCCCAATTACGTTTTTTATCGTCTTCGGCAACTTTCACTAAATTATCACGCATGTTTAATAATGAATGACCTAAAATATCTTGATTACTTAAAGTTTCGTAATTTACTTGTAATTCACCTGAACCTATTTTTTCAGCAAATTCAGATTTGTCTTTTAATCCGTCCACTAATCCTTTCAACGCCACAGACATTTGGCCTATTTCATCTTCTGTATTTACTTCTTTTATTTCCACTAAATTTCCAGAAGATAACACTTCTAAATCTTCTTTTAAACGATTAACGTTTGTAGAGATACTTTTAGCTAGCAAATAGAAAATATAACACACGAAAATAGTAATCAAAATTACTGCGATAAATAGTATCAATAAATTATCGACAAAGTATGCAAAGTTAAATTTTGCTTTTGGAATAAATGTTAGTGTATTCCAGTCTTTTCCTTTGTAGATATATGCACCATGTCCTGTTGTTTTACCAACGATATAATCATCATTTGAAATTAATTGACCTTTATACGTGAAAGTTGATCCATTATTGAAATCAGCTTCAGACATAGGAGTTTTGTTATTAACCAACCCTTCATCATCTGCGTCAATAATTTCATCCGTAGCATTAGAAACCAACATAAAAGTTCCTGGCAGCACTTCATTTAAAGCCGCTTGTGTTTCTCTTCGAATACCTTGTGTAACTTCTGCCCAGTTTGCAAAATTGTACCAAGTACCTACAACGGTTCCATCTGGAGATTTAATTGGAGCAGCAAAAGCCATACCCCAACCATTATTCCCATTTAATTCTGCTGATAGTTTATTCACAATAAAATCTGAAAACCATGCTCCACCTTGGGGACCTGCACCAGAGATACATGTTCTAAACCAATCTTCGTTTGCAAAATTAGTTCCTATTAATTGGGAAGAGTTTACTGCTTTTCCTGTTTTATCTAAAGTATTTGCAGCTACAACGTTTCCGTTTATGTCTGTAATCATCATCAAATCGTACAATACATAGTAACTTACCATGGTATTGATGAAATCTTGCGCATCTTGTTTTACAGAATCTGTGTAAGCAGTTCTTACTGCTAATTTATTAAACGCAAATGCTTGTACATCCCCAAAACGTTCGTAAAAGTTACGGTCAATTTTTTCGATTACCGAAGTAGCGTTTGCTTTTGCTTGAATAGCATATTGATCGTTGGTACTATTCAATGAAGACACCGTAATGTATCCGATGATCAACAAGGACACTGTCACCATGATTACGATGGAGGTGTACAATAATTGCTGCGCAATTTTAAGTTTTTTGAGTGATAGGTTTTTTAGCATGGTTTTTAGATTTTATCGTTGGTAAACGGGTGAGTCACGACTAACCCTTACTAGAATTTGTAGATCATTGCCAATCCAAGCGTAGTTTGTGTGTTTTTGTTAAACACCCCTTTTGAATCCATGAATTGTTGGCTATTTTCATTTCCAGCACCTGTTACTTTAGCCCATTGGTCGTAACGAAGTTCAGGTTTTAATAATATGTGTCCGTCAGCGAGCGTAATTTGACCTGTTAATGTAAACGTATAAACATCTGCTCCTATTTGTTTTCCAGCAACAGCATCTTGATTTCTTAAACCTCTTGCACCTTGTTTGTTATTGAAATATTCTGAACGAAGGCCTAATGAAAATTTGTCTGT
>CANCJF010000179.1 GCA_947378245.1 Bacteroidota bacterium | reverse complement strand
GTTCGTGCAGAAGATACTATAGCATTAAACTTAAAAGTTACCAAAGAAGGTACTTTAGGATTTACAGCTGAGCAAAAATTAATCGATTTAGGATCTGTAAAACAATACAAACCAAGCTTAGGTGAAAGTGTAGGTTTAGGAATTGATTTAGCAATAAACACAATTGGTGATTATTTAGCGCAATTTGATTACGTATTTACTAAAAAAGGAGCTTCTTCCTTAGGTGGATTTGCATCGATGGGAAATATGTTTCCTAGTTCCTGGGATTGGGAAATTTTCTGGATGCGAACTGCATGGATCTCTTTAGCTTTAGCAATTATGAATTTACTTCCAATTCCTGCGCTTGATGGTGGTCACGTAGTGTTTTTATTGTATGAAATGATTACAGGGAAGGAAGCACCACAGAAAGTGCTGGAAATCGCACAATACGTAGGTATTGTATTATTATTAAGTTTAATGTTGTATGCAAATGGAAACGATGTCTACCGCATCTTTTTCAAATAAAATATAATTAACCCTTTGTATGATGGAAATTACCCCAGAAATTAAAGATAAATTAGAAAAAATTCAAGCGAAATATTCTGCGATTGGAGAAGATTTCAATGCTTACTTAGATGGATTGTTGTATGCGGACTCGGTAACCTATTGGGATTACATCGAGGTAGATACTTTGTTGAGTTTACAAAAACCACGTACAAAGTTCCCAGATGAAGTAGTATTCATCATGTATCATCAAATAACGGAATTGTACTTCAAACTTTCTTTACGTGAGTTTGACCAAATCAGTGCATGTGAAAATTTAACAGGAGCATTCTTTTTAGACCGTGTTACTCGCATCAATCGTTATTTTGGAGCATTGACGCACAGCTTTGAGATTATGATTGATGGAATGGAGCGCGAGCAATTCTTGAAATTTAGAATGTCTTTATTACCTGCTTCAGGTTTCCAATCAGCACAATACCGTAAAATTGAAATCTCTTCTACGGATTTCTTACGTTTGGTGCATAAAGATGTTCGTGCAAATTATACCGGAGAAGAATCAATTTCTGAGTTATTTGAACACATCTATTGGAAAGAAGGAGCAACAGAAATTGCTTCAGGGAAGAAAACATTAACCTTGGTGGAGTTTGAAGAGCGTTACAGAGATCAATTCATCGCATTAGGTGAGAAAAAACGTACGAGCAACTTATGGCAATGTTATTTACGTCTATCCAAAGAGGATCAACAAAATCCAGATATCATTGCAGCCTTAAAACAAAACGACATTAACGTAAACGTAAATTGGCCTCTAGCACACTACAAATCTGCTGTTCGTTACTTACATACAGGGAAAACAGACGTAGCCGCTACGGGTGGAACTAACTGGCAAAAATATTTACCTCCAAGATTCCAAAAACGTATCTTCTACCCTACTCTATGGTCAGAACAAGAGCAAGAAGAATGGGGTAAATCGTGGGTGGATGAAGTGATGAAAGGAGAGTAAAAAGAACAAGATAGAAATTTATAAAGCCGTAAGAATAGATTTTCTTACGGCTTTTTTATGGAATCAAAATGGATATAAAAAAATAAGTAGGCTATACCACATTTGAAAAATTAGTTGAATAATTTTATGTATTTATCAAAAACATAGACCTTTCCCCTTTTGCCACCTGTAATTTCCTTTAAAATTTCCATGCCAACTAATTCGTCAATTATTTTATATGCGGTTGCTTGAGAGACTTTTGTTATCTCTATAATTTTTATTGCATTCAATATTGGTTTTTGGTATAGAAAATCCATTATTGTAAGTAAATGATTACTTCTATTTCCTATTTTTTGAATCTTTTCTTCTGTTTCTTTTTTTAGTTTCAATATAGCATCAAAAGTTTCTATTCCATTTTTAGTTGTTTTGATAATTCCAACTAAAAAAAATTTAAACCATTGTTTTAAATCATTTTTAGTCCTTACGTTCATTAAGTTATCATAATACAAACTTCTATTTCTCTCAAAAAAATCAGACAGATATAAAATTGGTTTTTTTAATATTGTTTTATCCACTAAATAAAGAGTTATGATTAACCTACCAACCCTTCCATTACCGTCTAAAAATGGGTGTATGGTTTCAAATTGATAATGGATTAAAGCAATTTTTAATAAGTCTGGAAAATAAAATTCTTCATTATGAGCGAACTTTTCTAAATCGCTCATTAACTCATGTATTGAAGTATGAACTGGAGGTACAAACGTTGCGTCGTTTAAGGATGCTCCACCAATCCAATTTTGACTACTACGAAATTCGTCTGGTAATTTATGTTGACCTCTAACACCTTGTAATAGTATTTTGTGTGTCTCTTTAATTAATCTTGTCGAAAATGGTAGGGTTTCCAATTTTTTAATGGCAGTATTCATCGCCTCGATATAACTTTGAACTTCCTCCCAATCATCTCTTTTGTCTAAAATTACATCCTCTTTTTCAAGTAAAGCCTCTTCAATATTTGTTTGTGTTCCTTCAATTTTACTACTTTGAGTCGCCTCTTTTATGACGTGCATACTAATGAATAGATCAATATTCGGAATATACTCTGAATACATATCTAGTCGTCCCAATTGCCTATCCGCTTTTGATAGTAATTGTTGAATTTCCATATCTTTTAATAACCAATTTTTGTTTATCTGTGATGGTTGGAAACTTTTGTAATAACCTTGGTTTTGATAAATACCTGATTTGTATTTCTCCATTTTTTTGAAAATTTAAAATAAAGATACCTCTTATTTTAAAAAAATACAAAAAACTATAATAAGAATCCCTGTTATTTTAAAATAACAATAAATTGTATAATAACGATGTGTGCTATATTAAAAAAATATACTTTTTTATCATTAAACTAATTGTAAATGCATCTTTAAAAGATTTGCTTCTATGTGCGTCAAGACGTTGTTGTAAATCTTTACAACTACCAGTGTAGTATTTGTTTAATTTTTCAGAAAAGAGAATATATACAGATGCCATCTAAATAAAAAGAAAAAACCTTGATTTTCTTGCGAAAACCAAGGTTTAAACTACTTCTGAGCTGGAAGCGCTCATTTGTGTACCCAGGGCCGGTCCCGAAAGCTTTCGGGACGAACTGGCACTCAACTGTATTTTTCTTTTAGTCGTTCAATAATTTCTGGATACTTTACTAAATTTTCAATGTAGATTTTACTTTTCATCTTTTTGATGTGATTTTCAATATCTCTTGCTTGTTTATATTCTAGATTATTACAACTAAAATAGAGTGCCCAATCATCTGAATTGAATGTAAATGAATTTTTATAAGATTTGCTTCTATGTGCGTCAAGACGTTGTAATAAATCATTACAACTACCAATGTAGAATTTATTTAATTTTTCAGAAAAGAGAATGTATACAGATGCCATTTATATAAAAAGAAAAAACCTTGATTTTCTTGCGAAAACCAAGGTTTAAACTACTTCTGAGCTGGAAGCGCTCATTTGTGTACCCAGGGCGGGAATCGAACCCGCACTCCAGAGGAACTGGATTTTGAATCCAGCGCGTCTACCAATTCCGCCACCTGGGCATTTTAACTAGCGAATAACTCCCGATAGCTATCGGGATCCGCCACTCGGGCATTTAATGTATAACCGCTGTTATACTTCGAAACGGACTGCAAATATACAAAAAGAATTAATTTATCATCCTTTTCATCCAAACAAATTTCCAAATTTGGTAATAAATTGGATTTAAATAGACTTTACTATGGAGAGAATACTGGATAATGAAACAACTTCAATGTTCGGTTTTAAAAAATAACTTTCTGTTTCTGGAACTACAACATAGCATTTTTTTATATCTAAATCCAGTAAACTAATTTCATTCCCATGACTAATTTTTGGGTTAGAATTAAATTTAATCTCTATAGCCATAAATGGAACTAAATTTCGACAAATAATTAAGTCTAACTCTGCTCCCTGTTGAGTACGGTAATAATTTAAAGAACAACCGTCAGGTAAAACGGCATAAATTTGTTCTATAACATACCCCTCCCACGAATTTCCAATCACTGGATTTCCAAATAATTGATCAATTTCATCCACTTCTAATAAGGAATGTAACAATCCAGCATCCCTGATGTAAATTTTAGGAGATTTTACCAAGCGTTTACTAGTATTGTAATAATAAGGCTCCAACAAACGAATGATGTATGCATGTTCTAAAAAATCAATTTGTTTTTTGATTGTTGGTCCGCTCAGACCTAAGGATTTGGATAATAACTGATAATTTAGTTGTTGTCCATGAAGATGACTAATCATTCTAAAAAGTCGATGTATATCTGTTGTTTTACTTTGTAATCCTAACATTGGTAAATCTCTTTCTATATACGTTTGAATAAAAGATCTTCTCCAACGTTTACTTTTGTTTTTAGAATCCGTTAATAAAGCCTCAGGGTATCCACCGTTTAACCAATGTTTTTGATAAGTCGCGACTGTATTTACCTCCTCAAAATGAAATGGTGTCAATTCTTTATAATAAATCCTACCCGCAAGCGATTCTGAACTATCTCTAATCAATTCTGGAGATGCTGACCCCAATAAAATAAAACGTGCAGGTTCTCTTTTTAAGTCAATTACTGCTCTAATTATTGGAAATAAGTCTTTGTTAATCTGAACCTCATCAATAATGATGCATTTGTCTTGATTGTTTTCAAAAAACAACATAGGATCAGTCAACTTAGCTAAATCTCTCGGATTTTCTAAATCTAAAAAAACGGTTTCCTTTTTGATATCCTTTACTAATGATTTAGCAATGGTCGTTTTCCCAACTTGTCTAGGGCCAACAATGCCTAAAACAGGAAATTCATGAATTATTTCTAATAGTTCATTGTAAATATATCTTGCTAACATAGCGACAAAGATATATAAATCCATGAAATATTAAAACCATACTTTAATATTTCATGGATTTTAATTCATTTTTATATTTGTAAAAAATAAGTAATTAATTACATTTGAGATACTTAATTAATTTAATACTCTTTTCACCCATACAAATTTCCAAATTAAATAAGAAATAGTTGTTCCAACGATTGCTCCACCGATGATATCGCTCAAATAATGGACACCTAAGTAGATTCTCGAAAAGCCTACAAGGACAGCAATACCAAACAAGGTGTAGATTAATTTCGGTGCCTTTTCTTTAAAAATGAGTCCTACTAACAAAGCAATAGCGAA
>CANCJF010000178.1 GCA_947378245.1 Bacteroidota bacterium | reverse complement strand
TGTAGATGAGGAGATGGTGTTAAGGAATGGAGAGATTGAGTTACGAAAACGCGCTAAATTAGTTGTTGGGGATGTGATTGAGGTGGAGAATGTACAAGTGAAATTGGTTTAATCGTTCAAGGCATATATGAAATAACGTTTAGTTGAAAGGAACTAGTTTGATTGATGATTTTATGCTAACTAATTTATTACCGAGTTATCTATAGCTTTTGAATTTTTGACATTTATTTTTCCTAATCAATCAGTGATTATTGTTTTCTCATTGTCCATTATTGGGAAGTATCTAATTTTCACTTCTTGTACTAACTTGAGAGAAGCATAGACGAAAAATAAGTATTAGAGTAACATATTATTAAAATAATCTAGCTAATTAATTTATCGTTTTTTTTGGAATCGTGTTGTATTTTGGAGTGTGTTTGATGATTAATTTTTTGTGTAAATCTTTCGCGATATATTCTGTTTGTGTCAAATGAAAGTCAATGCGAGTAATTTCAGTACGCATGGTGATTGCTTTTTTTGATTTTGGAGTTTCGAGGTGAACTTCTACTTGTTTACGAATTTTTTTACTTTTTCCGATAAAAATGATTTGATCGGATTCGTTGTAGAAAACATAAAGTCCAATTTTATTAGGTAGTTCAGACACCGCTTCGTGGTCCAATTTTGGATTCAGAGTATCCGGAGAAAGGTTGGAAGTGATTTGTGCTAGTAATAAATCTTGGTTTGTTTTGTATAGTAATTGAAAAAGGATGGCTGTAGCGTAAGCATCTCCACCAGCACGGTGACGACCTTTGATTTCGATGCCTAGTGCTCTTGTAATTTTTCCTAAGCCATACGATTCGTAACCTGGGATTACCAAGCGCGAAGCTTTAACGGTACACATATTTGGTCTGGAGAACGATTTTCCAAGCATTCTAAATTCTGCACGAATCATTCCGTAATCGAATCCAACATTGTGTGCCACAAAAATACACCCTTCTGAAAACGCTTCAATCATCGGAGCGACTTCTGAAAACACGGGTGCATTAGCTACCATACGATCGGTAATGCCAGTAAGGTTAACAATGAAAGGGGGGATGGGTGTTTCAGGATTGATGAGCGTTACATATTCATCAATAATATTTACCCCATCGCATTTGTACATCGCTATTTCAGTTATTTTACTGTTTTGAGGATTACCACCGGTGGTTTCTATGTCGACAATTACAAAATGCATAGAAACAAATGTAAACAAATTATTCCAAGTCTGTTTTTTCTGTGATTTTTACTCGTAAATTTGCATCCTAAACAGATGAAATATGGTGCTTTTTTTAAGTGATGTTGCAGGTTCAGAGATATTATTGATTTTACTTTTCGTACTGATTTTTTTTGGATCGAAAAGTATTCCAAACTTAGCACGCACCTTAGGAAAGACAATTCATCAGATTAAGAATGCTTCGGAAGATTTGCAACAAGAGATTAAGCAATCTGGGTTGGATATGAAAAAGGACTTGAATTTTTCAGAGGTATTTAAAGATACTACAAAAGCAATCACCGAGCCGATTGAGGAGAATATTTACGAGATGGAGCAATCTATTCATACTCCATCTAATGTTCAGTCGTATGCCGGACCTAAGAAAGTTGAGACGGAGGTTAAGCCGGATCAGCAGTTGGAAGGCGAAGCATAAATACAAATTACCCTAATTTTAGTTGTCAAAAAAGCATTTAGAATAGTTTTCTGCTGTTTTGAATTATCAAATTATTATAGTTTTTTGAAAATTAAATATCAAATTATTATAATTTTTTTAAAGTTAAATATCAAATTATTATGTTTTTTTGATATTTACTTAGTGATTCTATAGATTTTTATTACATTTGAATGAGTAATAAAGTGTGTATGATAGCAAGAATTGGTCTGGAAGAGATTTCATCGTATTTATTTCAAGGGAAAGCGATAGTGTTATTTGGTGCGCGCCAGGTAGGGAAGACCTCTTTAATAAAAAAGGCAATCGAAAACTTCCAATTTGTATGGTTGAATGGAGACGAACCAGATACGCAACAATTGTTAGATACCATTACAAGCGATCGTTTGCGAATGATGGTCGGTGATGCTAAGATTTTGGTCATCGATGAAGCACAAATGATCCATAATATTGGTTTGTTGGTGAAGCGAATGGTGGATTCTTACCCAGAAATTCAAGTCATTGCTTCTGGAAGTAGTGCGTTTGAATTGGCAGATAAAACCAAGGAGTCGATGGTAGGAAGGAAAGAAGAAATGCGCTTGTTTCCATTGACATTTAAAGAAATGGTGAATCATACCAGTGTAGTTGAAGAGTTACGTGCTTTGCCACATCGTTTGGTGTATGGATATTACCCAGAAGTTGTGACAAAACCAGGGAAAGAAGCCAGTATCTTGGATGATTTGACAGATGGTTTTTTGTACAAGGACATTTTGAACTTAGAAGGGATTAAAAAATCGGCAATTTTGCAACGCTTGGTTTTTATGTTAGCGTACCGTGTTGGTTCTGAAATCAGTTTGACATCCCTAGCAAATGAACTAGGAATAAGTCGATTGACCATCGAAAAATACATCGATGTGCTTGAGAAAAACTTTTTGATTTTCAGTTTGAAAGCTTATAGTAATAATCAAGATAACGAATTAAAAAAGGCGCGAAAAATCTATTTTTGGGATAATGGCTTGCGCAATCGTATTATAAAAAATTTCAATCCTATTGAGTTTCGAGATGATGTCGGTAAATTATGGGAGAATTACTTTATTAGTGAACGTATTAAGAAGTTAACCTACGACAAGCGACGTGTAGATACCTTTTTTTGGCGAAACACCCAGCAAGCCGAAATTGATTATCTAGAAATTGAAAATGATCGTATTGATGCTTATGAAATGAAATACAATCCGAAGCAGAAAGCGAAGTTTACGAAATCATTTACGGAAAAATATCAACCAGCGAGTACGCAGGTGGTGAATTCGAGTACGTTTTGGGAGTTGTTGATGTGAGTTAATAAATGATCTCAACAAAAGGTTTGGGATTATTTCGTTGTTTTCTTCCTTCAATAAAATGTTTCAATTCACGTAAGCGAAGTTCATGAGTACCTAATCCTATTTCTGCTCTGCGTTTATTGACATCTTCAACAAATGTATTTAAATATTGTAGATTCCAATACCATTGACAGTAATAATCATTTTTACTTGAAGTTCTTGCTCTAAAATCATGGAAATCTGCAAATTGCTTTGCATGTAAATTTCCTTTTTTGATTTCTTCTAGTAAAAAAGTATCGTCTAAACTTCTGTTTTTACTGTAATAATGAATTAAGATTATCACAATCTTGGACGAATTATATGAATCGTTTTTAGATTTATGATGCATGTATTTCTCGTCTACACCAATTAATTTTTCTCCCGGATAACCGTATTGTTTGATGAGCGGAACAAGTTCCATTTCAACGATTTGTTCCAATTCCTTGTACCATCTTCTTTTAATGAGTGGTTTCCATAAAAAGTTCCACCATTGAAGTTCGTGTCTATCTCTCCATAACTGATCACGATCATATAGTTCGTTAATCTTTTTTCTTAATTCCCAGTTTACGGATTTAGTGTAAATAACACGTAATGAATCATAATTGGCACTAAACGCTTTCCATTGGGCTTTCGTTTGTAGCAACTTCAAGGTTTTCTCGGTTTCGATTTGATTCATTTTTAACCCGTGTTTGATTGCTCTTTCAGCAAAATAAAAAGCCAATGTATCGTTATTGATAGCAATGGCAGATTGACAAGCAGACACGCAATTTCCTAAAAACACAAAATTGTAGTTTTGAAATAGATCGTAATAGATGTTAGAAGCTTCCGTGTAATTGGAATCTAAAATTGCAATTTCAGCGCGCGTGATGTTTTTTTGAAAATCAATGTAGTTTTGGGAGAAAACGATGTTGAAACTGAACATCATTAATAGAAGCATAATTACTTTCATTTTGCTTGTACCTTTAAGTTTAAAAATATTTTTTCCTGTATTCACAGTATTCATCTATTGAAAGTCGTTTGTAGGTTGGATTCATTTTGTATAATAAATCCGTACTTGGAAGCATTAAAAATCTGCGTAGTTCTTCCATTTCGAGTGACGAAATAATCGGATTTGTTGGGGCAAAATAGCGAATGTTTTCTTGTTTATCTACCCCAGTAAAAAAACAGTTGATATTAGAATAAATAAGTTTTTTTCCTTCGCAATAAAAATGGGAAGTGTCTTGAATTGCAACTAGACTATCCTTTTGAATTTTAAAGTATTGTTGGTCCATTCCAGTTCTCTCAATCAAATACGCCATAACATCCCGATTCAGCCATCCTTTTCGTGTGAATTCCTTTAACTCTTTTTGGATAGGGTGTAAATATCTCCATCCATCATGAAAAATGATTACGCCAAGTAAGTTTTGTGCTGCGATTCCACTTTTGAATCGATTAAAACGTTCCGGTTCATTTTTAGCCCAATAAATCAACTTTTGTGCATTGATACTATCGATGTTGTTTTTCTTTCTCCAATTAATATCTTTCTTACGGTATTTCTGATCTTTATAAATCATTCTCAAAATGGGAAATATGGAATTTGACTTTTTCGTTTTGTGTTTACGATAGAGTCGATACGTTTTAACTATTGAAAATGGAACAAAATCATGGGAGTCCATGTAAAACATAAAAAAGGAAGAACCAGCTTGAAATGCTTGAATGAATAACGAGTCGTCTATTTTATTTTTGGTATTGTAGGTGTAGCATAGTGCAGCATCGTAATCATCATGAAAACCTTTAAATTGTTTGAAACAAGTTTTGTATAATTCAAAAACCTTAGTGTCATTTTGTTGGACTTTGTAATACTGAATACTATCTATGTATTTGTAGTACAGAGAGTAGTCTTGGGCATAAAAACTCGACAAAAACCAAGTAAACACAGCGGTTATTAAAAACTTTTTCATTTCATATTAATAATAAGAGAGTTTATATATTACTCTGAATAATATTAAGTCTAAAATTAGAAATTTATTATTGATACCGTAATCAATGTGGTTTCATGTAAGATAACAGCACTAATACTCACGAGTTCGAAAAAGGTTCAATGAAAGTAGAAAAAAAATGTAATTAACAACTTATTCCTTGTTTTGAAAGAGGTGAAATTATATTTATTCCTATGAAAAATGTGATTTTAGACCCGTTAGTTGTATGAATTATAAAAGAATGGTAAAGTTAAGAGATTAAAAATCAATTAACTTAAAACAAAGACACGCATGTGCTACTTAAAAGAAAATTACTTTTTAAAGTTTCGATTACTCAATTTATTTAATGAATCGTA
>CANCJF010000177.1 GCA_947378245.1 Bacteroidota bacterium | reverse complement strand
CATTTGAATTTTTTGAACTTTACAAAAACTAAAAAGAGGTCATAAGTGCCTGTTTCAATCTATAAAATATTAAAATAGAGATAAACAACACTTTTTAGTTACTGAACTAAATAAGGTATTTTTATACGTAAGTAAAAATTCAAATAAGTGTTATTACTTGTTTATAAATTGGTCAATAAAGTAAAATAAGTTTATTGACTTATTTTAAGGGTGCATACAAATAAGTATATTTGCTTATAAATAGTAAGATTTATTCGTATGAAATTCAAAAATTTAAGTATTAGTAAAAAAGTAGGAATCATTGTTGCTCTATTACTTACCTTCGACATCATCTCGTATGTCACCGTTATATACAACACAAATAAAAATTCAGACGATTCACAGGTAGCTAATGTCGCTGGAAGAAATCGTTTTTTATCACAACGTATGACTGCTTTAGCTGGCGCGTCCTTAAGTGATAACCCTGAGATTTCATCTAAAGCAAAAAAAGAGCTAAAGGAGACCATTCATTTTTTTAAAAAGAATTTGAATACGTTAATTTACGGAGGCATTGCTCCGAAATTAAACAACAAAGTCGGTGGAGCGGAAGTATACATTGCTCCTTCTTCATCCATCACACGACCTGCATTAGTAGATATGAGCAATTTCTTTGTTGGAAATGAAAAATTATTAAATACCATTATAAATCAACCTAAATATATTCAACACATAAAATACGATGGTTATTTAAAGAAAAATCTCTTCATATCCGACTTAAATCCAAAAGTTAGTAAAACACAAGAAATACTTTTCAAACGACTACTTGAAGGTAAAATGCTTGGTAAAGCACAAAAAATTGTAGATGCATTTACCAATGAATCAAGAGATAATCAAGCTACATTTTTCACATTATTACTTTTAATAGCCTCTCTAAATTTCATCATCATTGGTATTGTTTATTGGATGATTTATAATTACATCACAAAACCGTTAAGAAATGTTCAGGAAGTATCTGGAGTTATTGCTGCAGGAGACTTCACTAGATCAATCGACATTGATAGCAAAGATGAAATTGGTCAAGTAGCTCACTCAATCAACACATTGATTGACAATATGGCTAATGCTTCCGAATTTGCAAACCATATTGGAAAAAATGAATTAGATGCCCATTTCGAAGTATTAGGTGAAAAAGACACATTAGGTAATTCATTATTGTCTATGCGCGACAACTTAGCGGAAGTAGCAGACAAAGAAAGTAAACGAAATTGGATCAATGAAGGGTTAGCTAAATTCACAGATATCATTAGAGATGTGGATAATGTGGAGTTATTTTACCACAATGTTTTATCTAATTTGATTCGATATGTACATGCAAATCAAGGTTACCTTTATGTAATCAATGAAGAAGAGGAACAAGAAGCTTTTATGGAAATTAAAGCGGTATATGCCTATGGAAAACAACGTTATTTAGAGGAAAAAAGTAAAATATATTTTCAACAAGGTTTGGTAGGTCAGGCATGGTTTGATAAAGAACCTTTGTTTTTTACAGAAATACCGACTGATTTCGTAAATATTACTTCCGGTATGGGAGAAGCAACACCAACTTGTGTGTTTATCGTTCCGTTGATAATAAACGAACAAGTACATGGGGTGATCGAGATTGCCTCTTTTGAAAAGTTAGAAGCGCATAAAATCGAATTTATAAATAAACTTTCGGAAACCATTGCGAGTACAGTTTCCAATGTAAAAACAAACGAACGTACTAAATACTTACTTGAACAATCACAACAACAAACGGAAGAAATGCGTGCGCAAGAGGAAGAGATGAATCAGAACATGGAAGAAATGCAGGCTACGCAAACGGAAATGCTTAAGAAAGAGCGAGAAATGAGCTATGTAATGAATAAAATGCAAAAACAAGAAGCGGAAACCGAAGAAAATCTAAAAGCATTAGAAAAATTACAAGCAGATCTAATGATTGAACAAGATAAAAGCAAGAAAAAAGCCCAAACCTTCAAACAAAAAATGGAAGATTTAGATGTTGAACTAGAGGGTAAAAAAGCAGAACTTTTCGCAAGTAAGAAAGCGATCAAAGAGTTGCAAGAAAAATTAGCAAAGTATGAATCATAATTAATAATTAAAAGTATGAAAGGAACAATTCACAAGAGTATCGAAAAACTCGTAATTGAGAAATTCGGTGAAGAAAAATGGTTTGAATGTTTAGCTGCTATCGGATTGGATGAAGATCATGTTTTCATGTTAAACGAAGATGTAGATGAGCAATTAACCATGGATTTATTAGGTAAAATGCCAGCTATTCTTGGTATCACTTTCGAACAAGTATGTGATGCTTTTGGTGAATATTGGGTAAATGCTTATGTTCCTAAAATTTACTTTGGTTATATTGAAGGATACACAAATGCCAAAGACTTTTTGTTAGCAATGGATGACATTCATAAAACAGTGACTGAAGAAATTCCTAATGCGCGTCCTCCTCGTTTTGATTTTGAAGATAAGGGAGATACTATTCTAGTTACTTATAAATCAGAAAGAGGATTAGTAGATTTATACATTTCTCTTGTAAAAGGGGTAGGTATTTATTTTAAAAAACAATTAGATATTACGAAACATTCTGAATCTTTGGTAGAAATTAAATTTTTATAATTTTTAGCATCATTAATACTGCAAAAAATCCGATTGATTTATTTATCAATCGGATTTTTTGTTTTGTTTTAAAGTGAACTCAAAGACTTTATCAAGGCTTTTCGATCTACTCCGTCACTCTTTTCTCGTCTCTAAAAAGAATACGCTAACCCTAATAACTTACACCTAATTCTCTTCATGTTGAAGGTATTTCCAGTATTTTTCATTGATAATCCCAACTCGAGGAATATTTTGAATTATTCTAAATAGTGATTTAATGGTCACATTAGAGATAATTGTAACTTTACATTCAACAATCACTGATTTATGTTACTTCATTTTAAAGAATTAGGCGAAGGGAAACCGCTTATAATACTACATGGACTTTTTGGTACGTCTGATAATTGGCAAACGCATGCTAAAAAATTGAGTGAATATTACCGTGTAATTTTAGTAGATCAACGAAATCACGGTCATTCCCCTTGGTCAGAAGATTTTACGTATGAATACTTAGCAGTCGATTTGGAAGAGTTAATTATCCATTTAGGAATAGATAAATTTACACTTATTGGTCACTCAATGGGAGGGAAGACAGCCATGTACTATGCTCAAAAATATCCAACACGCTTAGAAAAAATGGTAATTGTTGATATTGGAATCAAGCAATATCCAATGCATCATAATGAAATTATTTTAGGAATTAAGTCTCTCGATTTATCTATAATAGCTTCACGTTCAGAAGCTGAAAAAGCGATGTTACCGTTTGTAGATTCTTATGGTGTAAGACAATTTTTGTTGAAAAATCTATATTGGATTGAAAAGGGAAAAATGGCTTGGAGAATGAATGTAGATGTGTTAGAACGAGAAATGGCTGCAATTTTAGCGCCGATTCCTAACATCGAAGTCTGGACACCAACCTTATTTATTCGTGGAGCAATGTCTAATTATATCTTAGACGAAGACTGGGAAGAAATTGAAGAAATTTTCCCCGATGCAACTTTAGAAACTATAGAGAATGCCGGTCATTGGGTCCATTCAGAGCAATCCGAAAAATTTATTGAGCATGTATTAGGTTTTATTATTCGTTAGTTTTTTATTTAAACTAATTCTAAATTACTTTTCTGACAATTCTATGACAAAGCTAAGCGTCTAAAATCACACCTTTGTGGACGAATAAGAAGAGAGGATGTTAGAACAGTTTCATATACTTGCGTTTACCCATAAGAAGATGGATGTCAGTGAAGTAGGAAAGCTTCATATTGAATTGGACAAGCAAAAAGAAGTGCTTAACGCGTTCAAACAATCGATGCAATTAGACGAATTGATGTTCCTCTCCACTTGTAATCGCGTTGAATTTCTATTCTGTACGTCAAAAATCGTAGACGAGCATTTCATTCAACAGTTCTTTCAAACACTTTATCCGCATTACGAAACTGCACAAATTGATGTATTCGAAACTGCTGTTGAATCTTATTCCGGTGTACGCGCAATCGAACACATTCTTCAAGTTGCTTCTTCTATTGATTCCATGATTGTTGGAGAACGAGAAATTATTACGCAAGTTCGTAATGCATTTGAATCTTCCAAAGAGATGGGGTTAACTGCTGATTTTATTCGTGTGGTGATGCGTCATACGGTTGAAACAGCAAAAAGAGTATATACGGAGACAAGTATTGCAAATAAACCTGTTTCAGTGGTAGCTCTTGCTTACCATACCTTACGCGACATGGACATTTCGTTAGATGCACGTGTATTGATGATTGGTGCTGGTATGACTAACAGCAACATGGCGAAATTCTTGAAGAAACACGGGTTTAAAAATTTCACCGTATTCAATCGTACTGTAGAAAAAGCGGAAGGACTAGCAAAAGACCTACACGGGGCTGGGTATGGATTAGATGCCTTACATACTTTTGATAAAGGATTTGATATTATTATTACCTGTACAGGTTCTGAAGCTCCAGTAATTACTCCCGAAATTTACACCCAGTTATTACAAGGAGAAAAAACAAAAAAAGTGGTGATAGACATCGCTATTCCGCATGACTTAGATGCAGAAATTGTCAAACACAATCACCTTACACATATTTCGATTGATTATCTTCAAAAGATATCTGATCGTAACCTACAAGAACGTTCGAAAGAAATCGTGCATGTAGAACAAATACTATCTGAAGCCATTGAAACATTTATGTACATTCATAAAATGCGTCAGGTGGAAATTGCTATGCGTGAAGTTCCAAACATGGTGAAAGACATTCGTGCAACAGCAATCAACGAAGTATTCAAAAAAGAAATTCAAACCTTAGACGATGATTCGCGCGAGGTCCTAGATAAAATCATTGGTTACATGGAGAAAAAATACATGAGTATGCCCATGAAACTAGCGAAAGAAATTATGCTAAAATCGTAACAATATGCAAAAAATTACCATTGGATCCAGAGGAAGTGACTTGGCATTGTGGCAAGCAAATCATGTAAAACGTCAACTGGAAAACCTCGGTCACGAGGTTGAAATCAAGGTAATTGTTACCCAAGGTGATGCGATTCAACACTTAAGCTTCGACAAATTAGAAGGGAAAGGTTTCTTTACCAAAGAAATTGAAACTGCTCTTTTGGAGAAAAGCATTGATTTAGCGGTACATTCTCACAAAGATTTAGAAACAAATCCTCCTGCAGGATTAATTATCGCAGCTGTGTCTGAACGCGAAGATCCATCCGATTTATTGTTGATTAACAAAGCAAAAGTAGATAAAACTCAAGATTGGAATTTAGC
>CANCJF010000176.1 GCA_947378245.1 Bacteroidota bacterium | reverse complement strand
TATGCAATGAGTTTCATTGAGAAGATTTGTATGGTCGACAAGATGCAGTCGGATATGTTGATAGCGATTGCCTTATTGATGGGAACTCCTTTTTTCTTAGTTTTCGGGGCACTTTCCGATAAAATTGGCCGTAAAAAAATAATGATGGCAGGTATGTTATTAGCCATGTTTGCATATCGACCTATCTATGAAAAAATGTATCAAACAGTTTCTATCAAAAATAAAACAGAGGTTGTAGCGAAACATACAGAAGCTTTAAGTCTTGTTTTAAATCCAAAAACTGGGTTAAAGGATTCTGTTTTTACGTACACTTCTTTTTATACGGATCAAACCAAGAAAACGGATGTAAAAACATTACAACTTGCTAAAATTTTAGGAGAAAAGGTAGTTATCCATGAAGAGAAGAAATCTTCCATAGAAATTAATTCTAGTGATAAATGGACGTTGATTTGGATGGTCTTTTTTCAAGTGATTTTTGTGACTATGGTTTATGGGCCGATTGCTGCCTTTTTAGTGGAGATGTTCCCGACAAATATTCGTTACACCTCTATGTCTTTGCCTTATCATATTGGTAATGGTGTCTTTGGTGGTTTATTACCCGCAGTTGCAACCTATTTAGCATCGAAAGCAAACGATGCGAATGCTTTAGCAGATAAGACTGGTGGTTCTATGCCATTTGATAAACCGTATTTGGAAGGATTATGGTATCCGATCATTGTTTCAGGAGTGTGTTTTGTGATTGGTATGGTGTATATTAATGGGAAGAAGAGGAATATTGAGTGACTCTTCGAGTGACGAAGTGACGGGGATTCGAGAGCCTCAGCCACAGGAGACTGGGGGGTGAAATAATAGAATTATATAAACGCGTATAAGATTTTTGAGGGAAGGATGATAAAATGGATATTAACGAGGTTGGGTTTAAATGATAAAATAAAAGAGATGAATAAATTAAAAAGAATATTAGGAATAGTTTGGTTGTTGTTAGCAGTAGCCTGTGCGTATTTTGGGATTGCTGATTTTGGTTGGCCGAAGGTGGCGCATGCGAAAGGGAATGACGATTTGGTGTTTGGGATAATTATCCTATTTGTACTGATGCCGATTATTGTTGGTGGATTATTGAAGTTTGGGTGGTATGCGTTGCAGGGGGAGTATGATGATTAATGTAGCAATTATTCAATGTGTAAATGTAGCAAAGGGTTAATTTGAAAATTTGAAAATGAGAGAATGTAACAATTATTCAATGTGTAAATGTAACAATGGATTAATTTGAAAATTGTTTAATTAAGCAATTGTTCAATGTGTAAATGTAGCAATTGGTTAATATGCTAATGGATTGATAATAAAAAATGAAAATATGATTAAAAAACTTCTTTATTTAGCTGTATTACTATTAGATGTCGTATTAATTATACTTGGAATAGTAGATTGGAAAATGGCGATTGGAATTTTTGGTGCATTTGTAGTTGGTTATTATTTACTGAAGAAATTTATTTTTTAAAACGGTTAATATATTAGCTGTTTGCTATCAAAAGTCACATAAATAGCCAATACATTCACCGAAATTATTTTTTTTAAAGTTTCTTCGCTGCTAATTTCAGTTCATTTTCTTGTACACGAAATTGGATGATTCTTCGAATCAAATCATAAGGGAGTTCCTGATCTAAAGGGAATTGTATCGTTCCTTTGGAATATTTATACGATTGAATATCTTGCTCAAAGTGTTTTATTCCAGAACCTGTAGGATAGAAACCAATGTGTTTTTCATATCCAGCAAAATATACCAACATCCCATGTAATTTATACGCGGGCATTTTATAACTAATAACTTCTTCCGCTTGCGGAACTTCTTGAAGGATAAAGTTACGTAGGTTGTTGAGGTGCTCTTGCGCTTGTGGAGGACTAGAAGCGATGTAGGAGGTGATTTCGGAATTCATAATCTATTATGTACTTTTTAAAATTCAGGATCCACTTGAAACGTAACAATTTCTTTAATAACAGGATGACGGAACGTAATACTTTCAGCATGTAAATGCAAACGTTCTCCTTTCGTTCCGTATAAGTCGTCGCCTACGATCGGTGTGTTTAATCCTTGTGGGTGAGCTGCGTGTACTCGTAATTGGTGTGTACGACCTGTCACTGGATAAAAATACACTTTTGTTTGTCTTCTTTTGGTGTCGATGGTTTCAAAGTGAGTCAATGCTGGCTTACCATAATCGAAACATACTAATTGTCTTGGTCGATCATCGAGATCAACACGTAATGGAAGGTTAATTTCACCAGAAGGAATTTTCACTATACCATCCAATAAGGCAACATACCGCTTTTTGACTGTTCGTTTTAAAAATTGACTTTGTAAGTGTTGATGAACTTCTTTGGTTTTTGCAACGAGCATTAAGCCTGAGGTAGACATATCCAAACGATGTACAATGAGTGGTCCAGTTGCGTTAGGGTAGAGGGTTCTTACACGTTCGTATACCGAGTCTGAAATGTTTTTTCCAGGTACAGATAAAAATTCTGCAGGTTTGTTTACAATCGCTAAGTAGTCATCTTCGAAAATGATAGGTAATTCTTTCCCTAAAGCAGGATTCGTTAGCATTGGATTTTCATCCATTTCGATGCCTTCTAACATGTGACCCAAAATAGGTTCACACTTACCGCGACATGCAGGATAAAACTGTCCGTGTTTTTTGATTTCTGAATTCGGAGATTGTCCCCACCAGAATTCTGCTAAAGCGATTGGTTTTAAGTCATGTAGAAAGGCATACTGCAACAATTTTGGAGCAGCACATTCTCCAGCCCCAGCAGGTGGTTTTTGTGCTTCTGTTGATTGAAATATGGTGCCTAAACTTTTTTGTTCTCCTTGCTTGTTTAAGAAGAAGTAATGATCAAAAATCTCTTGTTGACAAGCTGCTGATTTTACTTTTCGTTCTTCTTTTAGTGCATCGATTGTATCTTTGAATAACTGCGTTTTTGCTTTTGTTTGTTCGAGTGCAACTTTGGATTGCTGCGTTTTGTCTTTGAGGTAGTAACTTTCTTTGAGACTCTGCTTCACTAATTCTTGTAAGTGTTTTTCGAAGGTAGCTTGATCAATTTCATTGGAAGAAAGTTGTGTTTGATACTTCTTGCGAAGTAGGTCGCGTTGTGCCTTATTTGTTTTTATTTCACTTTTTATTTCTACCAACTCATTTTGTGAGGTTGAGATAATTAGTTGTTCTTCTTGCAGTTGATTCAGATATTCAGGTGTGTTTTCTAAGCGTTCGATTTCTCGATTAATTGCACTTATGATGTCCTCTTGTGTTCTAAAAAATCCATTTTCTAGTAGTATGTCAAATACGGGTGGAACAAAACGTTCGTGGTGATTTCCTTTTGCTAGTTTTCCTGAAAATGCAGAAATATATCCTAGTTCCCCATTTTGTTTTTGAACTACCAATACGCCAAACATTTTACCAATGACTAATCCTTCTTTTCCGGATTCAATTCCAAAATTATGTTCGAAGTCGCTTTGATTCTCGATATAATCTTGTAATTCTTTTGCTGCTTGTAAGGCGATTGAATGTGGTTCGTAATAAAACGGGAACGTGAATTTTAGAGGAAGCTCTATGTTGGAAACAGAAGCGTTGAAAGGAGTAAACATAATTACCAACTAGTTTTTAAACCTTTATATTCAGAAAATGCATTGTCTTTTGTAATTATAGTGAAATTTTCCACAAGTGCTTGGCTTATTAAAATCCGATCAAATGGATCGCGATGAATATCTTCTAGTTTTGAAAGTTGAACTGTATGTTTAAATTCAATAGGTAGAAGGTTAAAATTATTTTTTAAAATTTCCTTTTCTAATTTTTTAAACGGAATATGTAAATCTAATTTCCCAATATTGATTTTTATTGCAATTTCCCATAGAGATGCAATGCTTACAAATAACTTAGTAGAGTCTGACTCAATGATATTTCTTGCATTTTGAGATGTCCTATCATCACCACTTATAAACCATAATAAAGTATGTGTATCTAATAAAACATTCATTACATATATTCTTTAAAATCTTCCAAAGGTTCATCAAAATCATCATGAATAACAATTTTTCCCTTTAAACTTCCAAACTTTGGTTTATTCTCTTTATTTGTTTCTATTGTTGATTTCGAGAATAATTTCTCTAAATATTCCATCGCTTCTTTCTTTAAATTGGAAGGAAGGGATTCGAATTTATTGTAAAATGAGACTGCATCCATGATTACGTGATTTAAACAAATATACAAAATTCCCTCTTTATTACTTATCTTTACCTCAAATTAACACCATCATTATGTCTACACTTCCAAGTATTCGAGTTACCAAAGATTTCACTTTTGATATGGCGCATGCGCTGTATGGTTACGATGGACCTTGTAAGAATATTCATGGGCATACGTATCATTTGAGTATTACGTTACTTGGTAAGCCAATAGCGGATATCGAACACGTGAAGTTAGGAATGGTAATTGACTTCGGAGATTTAAAAGAGGTGGTAAAGAAACATATCATTGAAGTTTTTGATCATGCATTGGTATTGAATGAAGAGGCTCCTTATTCTAAATCGGAAGTAATCTCTAATGAATTTGAGAAAGTAATTTTGATGCCATTTCAACCTACGTGTGAAAATTTATTGCTACACTTTGTGGATTTGTTACAAGATCAATTTGCGCATGAGACGAAATTAGTAGCGATACGTTTGCAAGAGACACCAAACTCAGGCGCGGAGTGGAGATTGGAGGATAATTAAATCAAAAAGGACCTTCCGAAGAAAGCCCTTTATGTTTTTTAACCTGTAGATGTTAAATTTGATCCGTAAGACCCTTAACGCAGGATTTATTTTTTGGTTACATTTTTAATGAAAAGTCTTACATTTTATTTAGTAACCATTTCATTTTAAGTCTACTTACTTCTAATTTTATTTCAATTTCTACCAACTTGTTTTCACTAGAGAGGTAACTTTGTTCCCGTGAATTAAGCATGAATAGTGAACTTTCTCCAGCTAAAAACTTTGCTAATTCCGCTTCACGTAATTTTCTTGTATGATCAACGATTCGTTTTTGGGTGATTAAATTGGTTTCTTGTAAGGTTATTTCATTCGACAAATTTTTAATTTTCTGGTCGTATTCTCGTTTTTTGGAGATTAAATCTAATTGTGCGTTTTCCATTTTAAGTTTTGCCAATCGAACACCTCCACGTTCTTTACGAAGAAATAAAGGAACATACGCTGTTACACCAAATTTGTAATTTTGCATGGAGAATTGTTGGATGTCCAAATTTCCACTTGGTTGATTCAATAAATTATAATTGGCATTTATAGATGGCTTTAACTGTTCTTTTTTCCATTTTACATCCAAGGCCATTTGGTCCACTTTGTAGGATGCTAATTGTATTGTGGGTAAGGAATCTAGCGCATGAATCTCTAAAGTTGGTGCA
>CANCJF010000175.1 GCA_947378245.1 Bacteroidota bacterium | reverse complement strand
TGTTAATACTATAACTATTATGATTCAAAATATCTTTATCAAAAAGTAACCAAGCTATTATTAATCCTATGATGATAAAAGGAAATGTTAAAGCCCATAAAGGTGTATTGTAATTTAAGAAAGCATAATTTTTCTCTTTGATTTTTCTTAATAAAATTTTAATTGAAGAAATTTCATTTTGTTCAATCAATAATAATAAATAGAATAAAGAAATTGCCTGTAGACTTAAAATGACAAAGTATACAAAAGTATAGTTGTCTATATAACCACTCATACTATCCATCAAAACCATTGTTTTAACCAAGGAAGATGTTACTAAAAATAGCACCCATAAATACGATTTATTTTTATAGTTTAATTCTCTTCGCAATACTTGGTGTAAACCGATAATGGCCCAAATGGCGTAAAATAAATTTTCTCCAAATATTTTCCAAGTGTCAAAATTCACTGCACTAAATGAAAGTCTATTAAACATAAAACTAAATGCACTACTATTGAAAAAGAAACTGAATAATATAAGTAGGATGAATATTTGACCAGTTTTTAATTTATCTCTACCATTTCCTTCACGGATTTTTAGCAAAGCAAACAGGATACTTACGCTTAATAAACTTATTCCTAATAATAAGGTAGAGACACTATTTACAATGATGTCTATTATGGACGAATTATCTCCCATGACACCGAATATAAAAACCAGTAATAAACAAATGATTGCGCCATACCAATTATAAATAGGTGCTCCAATCAGTTTACCAACCATTAATTGTTTTGGTGTTAAAATACTCATGCGTTGCCAATCCCACGTTCGATCATTGTATTCATGAATGATGTTTGAATACGCAACTTTACTTCCCCAAAACAATAGGATAACTACCATTCCAAAATAACTAATGTTTGTTAGTTTGTCGTAGGTGTCTCCCATCGGACTCAAACTAGCCAATAATACAACCATTAAAATAATTAGTGGCATCATGATGAGTCGTTGTGTACTAATTTCTAACCAAATATTTTTTTTGAACTCTGGATTTTTTTCTAGTAAACTCATATTATTTTTCTTGCATTGTTTTTAAATATTCATCTTGTAAGTTGCGTTTTACAGCTGCGATTTCTTTAACCTCTACACCTTGTTGAATTAAAAATGAAAGTAAAAGATGTTGTTTCGTTACTTCTTCATTTAATTCAAATAGGATTTCAGTAGTTGTTTTTTCAAGAACTTTCACACTACTTTCAAATGTATTTATGAATGAATTTACAACCTCTTCGCTTAAATGTTCGGCTACTAGTTTGATGATGTTTTTAGTCGAACCACCTGTTTTATGATTAATTAATTGTGTATGTTCAATCAAATTTCCTTCTTTTAAAATGATCATTTCGGTACAGTAATCTTCCAATTCAGCTAATATATGGGAAGAAACAATCAAGGTCATCCCTTTATTTTTTAATTGTATAATCAATTGCGAAAGAGCAATTCGTGCTTCTGGATCCAAGCCTGAGGCTGGTTCATCTAATAACACGATTTTTGGATTATGAATGATTGCTTGTGCGATACCGACCCTCTGACGCATACCTCTAGATAAGGTGTTTACAAGCTTATCAATAAACTCAAAAACTCCCGCATCAATCGCTGTTTGTTTGACAATCTCCTCCAAATTTTGCACGTTTTCGATATGACTCATCGCCGTATACTCCAAACATTGACGAACAGTTAAATCATCATACAACCCGAAATTATCTGATAAATATCCGATGATTTTATGTACTTCTCTAGGTGACTCTTGAATATCAATTCCATCAATCACAACGTGACCAGTTTGGATGGATTGTAAGGTGCTTATGCAACGAAGTAAAGTCGTTTTACCAGAACCATTAGGCCCTATTAACCCCACAATTGCACCATCTTTTATTTCAAAAGAGACATTATTCAATGCCAAGGTGTTTTGAAATTCATGGGATAAATTGGATACTGAAATCATAATTTACTAAGTTGGTTGTTTTCAAACCAAATGTAGGTATTTACTCTAGTTTCAGTAAAATAGGGTTTAGATAGTTATTAAGGATAAACGTTGAATAACTTATGTTGTTGACAAATTGAACGTAAAAATGCTATTGGTTAAATTTTTGGTGTTTTTTTAACGGATAATCATTTTTTGTTCATTTTTATACTTAATATTGTTATTGGTTAAATTTTTGATGATTTTTTAACAAATAGAAAAAATGAGTAAACATATACCTTACGATAGAAGTTCGCCTTATAATCAATTACCTGTTCTCCCCCCGTTAGACGAGAAAGTCCTAGATATTGATATTTTAACAAAACTTGCACAAACCAGAGGAGTATTGGGGAAATTAGACGGTATAGTTAGAACGTTATCGAACCCATTGATGTTAATAAATACCATTACACTTCGTGAGGCAAAAGACTCTTCAGAGATTGAAAATATTTTTACAACACACGATGAATTGTATCAAGCGTTAGCAATTGATACAACGGAAATGTCTTCATCAGCTAGAGAGGTATTACGTTACAGAGAAGCATTAGAGGTTGGTGTAAAATTAGTTCAAGAAAAACAACAAATAGATATTGAAACGATATTGGCTATTTACAAAAAAATAGAAGATACAAGTCAAGGAATACGACCACCAACATTAACTACGGTAATTAAGAAAGGTGGAAGTTCTATGACTAGTGGTCAAATCATTTACACACCTCCTAGAGGTAAAGGGATCATTGAAAATTTATTAGAAAATTTAATTGATTTTATGAATGATAAAAAGTTTACGCACGATCCATTATTAAAAATGGCAATAACACATTATCAGTTTGAAGCGATACATCCTTTTGCTGATGGAAATGGCAGAACAGGTCGTATATTGAATTTATTGTTATTGATGAAATATGATTTATTGGCGTATCCTGTACTTTATTTATCAGGTTTTATAATTAGAAATAAGAATGAATATTATGCTTCTTTAGGAGCAGTTACAGAACGTTTTTCTTGGAAAAATTGGATTTTATTTATTTTAGAAGGTGTAGAACAAACTTCGTATTACACCATCCAATTAATTGAAAAAGTAAATAAACTTTATGAAAATGTTAAAAATTACATTCTAGACGAAGACCCAAAATTTAATACGGAAATAATTAAATTACTTTTTCATCAACCCTATATTCGTGCGGTACATATTGTTAATTCTCCATCGTGTAAGATTTCTAGTCGACAAACTGCAGATAAAAAATTAATGCAATTGGTTGGAATGAATATGCTTTCCAAAAAACAAGTTGGTAGAGAAACGGTATATATTAATAATCAGTTGATAGGGGTGATTGCGGATAGGTGACCAATATTTATTTTAAATAAAACACTATTTCACCCACCATTTTGCCAAAATTATAGATAACAATAAAGGAGATTAAAAATATACTTACGTTAAACATTTTAGGATTTTTAGCTTTAATATCTATAATCATAGAAATGTATTTCTTGGTTTTAGGGTAACGATTTATAATAGTTAAAAGCGCCTTATTAATTGTAAGTGATTTCATTAAATTATATTTTTCTGTAAATATATATTTATTTAAACAAAAAACCCCAACTTTTCAGTCGGGGTTCTTTTCACAAATTTGGAGGTCTCGAGCGGACGTACTATTTTGTTTTCATTGTTATTTTAATACCCTTATAATGTTATACAAATATAAGTAAATCAATAATATATGAAATAATAAATACAAGTGTGAAATAATAACTAATATAAATGTGGGGTAAAATGTGGGGTAAGTTGTATATTTGTGTTGTACAATAACTACACAATGGCAAACATACATTTTAGACTTAACAAAGGAAAAAAGGTAATAGATGATACAATACCACAATCGATCTATTTACGATACAGATTAGGTCGTAATATTGATTTTAATACCTCGATAGGGTTTAAGGTACTTGTTGAGAATTGGGATTCTGTTAAACAACAAGTAAAGAACAGGTCTACAATTTTAGATAGACAAGAAATCAATAATTTGATTAAGAATCTGACAGATCACTTTTTTAGGTTTGAATCGAGAAACCGTGAACATGGAATAATACCGAACTATCAAGATGTAAGAAATCATTATGAAAGTTTTTTTAAAATTTCAGAAAGCAAAAAAGAATATAATCTATTTACTTTCATAGATGAATTTATCGAGGATGCAAAAACTAAACCAAACCCTATTACACGAAAGTTAGTTTCAAAAGGTACGTTGAGCGGATATAACGTTACAAAAAATTTTCTTCAAAAATTTAATGATGAACAATATCCAATAGATTTTGATACTATCTCTTTAGATTGGTATTATGATTTTATAGATTGGGCAAACCAACTAAATCTTACAACTAATTATATTGGAAAACACATCAAAACGTTGAAAACATTTATGGTTAATGCCGTCGAAAAAGGCTTAACTACTAATGAAAGTTTTAAGAGTAAAAAGTTTATAGTTTCTAAAGAGGAAAGTGATAGTGTGTATTTGAATGAAAAGGAACTAAAAGCACTTTGGAAATTGAATTTAAGCAAAGAATCACGTAAAGAAATTGCAAGGGATTTATTTTTAATTGGCGCATATACAGGGTTAAGAGTGTCAGATTATAATAATGTAAACAAACACAATATAAAGGTTGTAAACGGTGTTAAAATGATATCCTTGATAACTCAAAAAACAAAAAAGAAAGTTTCAATCCCTGTACATCCAATTATTGAGTTGATATTAGAAAAATACAATGGAGACACACCACCAAAAATACCTGATTCTGATATAAATGAACTTATCAAATTAGTTTGTGAAAGTGCCGAAATTGATAATATTGAGTACGTAGAACAAACAAGAGGAGGGAAAAAAATTAAGTCCAAGAAATACAAATTTGAGTTAGTTAAAACTCATACTGCAAGAAGGTCTTTTTGTACAAATGCCTATTTGGATAAAATGGAACCTTTAGATATTATGTCAATAAGTGGACATACAACAGAGAGTTCATTTATGAAATACATCAAGGTTTCTTCAGAACAATTCGCAACTAAGATGAGTGAACATTCATTTTTTAAAGATCATTTAATTTAAAATTATGATATACTATACATTAGAAGAATTTAGAAGTTCTTACAATTACAATTTAGAGACATTTTTGAACTCATTTATTGATTTCAGCGAAATTGACTTTTTGAAAGTATTAAAAAGAGATTATCAAGTGTACAGGAAAAATGTAACTATAATATCAACTTCATATTTTACTGATACTATTTCAAGATTTGAAGGAACTAATTTAATTAAAGAGATAGAGGAAAAAATATTTAATGATAATGAGTTAAATGTGATGGATTGTAATAAATATTGTTCTTCATTTGAAAGAATAACTGAATTTATTGATGAAAGGATTATTTTGATTTCTAATTATAGTAATTTGAGTAAAGAACC
>CANCJF010000174.1 GCA_947378245.1 Bacteroidota bacterium | reverse complement strand
CCTTATGGAGGTTTAATAATTAATATTTTTTTCAATCATATACTTTGTAGCGTATTTTAATTTTGGATGTTTTCTGTCATTTACAATACAGACAGTGTCAATTATAGGCTCCTCGTCATCTAAGAAATCAACTTTAACTTCAAAGAATTTTACTACCTTACCTTTTTTTATTTCATCTCTAACAGCATCTAAAATCTTTGATTGATTATTAATCTCTTCATAGTTAATAGTAATCATTTCATCGTTTTCAACCTTTGTTTTCACATTTACAACATCATTGAAATAGTCAATTTCACTTATATCATCAACAGCTGAAGTAATAGTGTCTATTGGTTCTAATGTATCGATTTCAACATCATCTGATTTAAGGTCTTTGAATTGTTTTTTGGTTCGTAGTGTCAACTCTTCTTTTGTTCTTTTTATTATGGGTGGTGATGTGTTCCCATTTAACCATGTACCCAACGATACTAGACAGATGAATCTTACATTTTTAGGTTTTACACCTTTTTGTGTTTGTGTGTTTACTGTGGATTTATCAATTATACCCATATCGAAAAGTTGACCTACTATTGTAGAGACATTTCCAACTTTTATACCTAGTATTTTAGCTATGTCTTTATCCTTCAATGAGAACTTATTTATATTATCATTTTGCTGGTGTTGTATAATTAATGTTAGCACAGCTTTTTGATTCCAATTAAGCTCTGGATGTGAAGCCACTAACTGTGGTATGATTAGATTTGTTTGTATCATAATGTTTGCTTTTGACATCTTGTTTTTCGATATATCAAATATATCATTTTATTTTTCTTTATCTTGTTTTTAATTAGTGTTTTACATGTGTTTTAACACCATATTCTAGCACTGTCTTATTCATTAAATCTTCCACAACCGAAACATCGTTAGGATGGCTGTATAACGCATCAAATACGTATGCAACATGTATTCCTTGATTGTTCAGTTTTTCGATTACACTGGTCATGATTTGCACCTCCATGGTGAACATTCGTTTGGATGTAATCTTATGCTTATCATTTTTATGTATGTACTCGGTGTTATAGATTTTATCATGGATAATGTTTTGAATCATGCATGGCTCTAACTTGTTATAATATTCAAATAATGGTGATTGCTTCATTTGAACTACCTTCTTGTTGAAGAAGGATAAATGTTCCTTCTTTACAGCATCAACACTCAAACCTAATTCCTCCACCAAATCAATATGCTTTAGGTATTCTGATTTGCCACCGTACAAACTACAAGCAATGTTTGGATGCAAACAAGTATAATCCAGTTCCACTAACGGTTCACCTTTGTATTTCACTAAGTTTCGTATCCATGTTGGCATTAGGTTCAATGAATCATACACTCGACCACCAGCACTTTCTTCACAAGGATTAGGTATAATAAATCCACTTTGTTGTGTTAGGTAAGTGTATATCTCGATGGCATCCTCCACAAAGCTTCTTTGCTCATGGTTCTTAAAATAGGTCTTTTGGTGCTTGTTTAGAAATGTTAGTAGCTTTCCTTTCTTGGATACATAGCCAGCCTTGACAAGTCTTTTAGCTTCCTTCTTAACTTCAACCAATGTTGGAAGTTCCACGTTAGGATACATTTGTATAAGATTTCTAGCTATTGGATTACGCTCTGCTCTAGCATAGGATAACAGTTGATTGTGATACCATTGCTTTCTTACATAATCAGACTTTAATTTATAAGCGACCACACCTTTTAATAGCACTTGCCTTTGTATACGATGACCAAAACTTTTGAATCCAGCTATGTGCTTGTGGTCGCATTCCAGTAGCTGTCCGTGTACTGGATGCTTATACTCCAATGCTTCACGGATACGCTTATACATCTTAGCATCACCACCAACCAATTGTTGAAGGTATTCAGCTTTTAGGAACTTCCATCCATGACTAGTAGAATCGCTCTTTACATCAAAGTAAGTACTGGTCATTTGTGATACATATAATAAGCACAGCTCTACAGCTGTGTTATAATCTGAATGTATTGATAGAAGTATCTGTTTAGGTATGTTCCTACGTATGAATCTTTCTACTCTAGGTATCTTTAATAGGTAATCATGTTTAAAGAATAGCGGTAATGTGTCATGATATACAGCACTTATTTCCTCATCTATTTCCTTTGTATCTATAGTGTTTACTGGTATTATAGTATTCTTAACTATACTAGTATTATATAAATCATTGGAAAGAGAAGAAGAAAAGAAATATGAAGAATATAGATAAGTACAATTAGATAGATAATTAAATACATATATACTTGATAATCTAGTATATTCAATGATTTCTGATGATTTAGATGATGAGTTGTTATATATATAGGTATTAGATAGGTCTATATTTGATATCTTGTCATTCGAGATATCAAAAGATAATCCAGTATCATTACCTATAGCTAGAACGCTTGGGTAGTAAACAATATCAATCGAAGTTGATGATTGAGTTTTTGATATCTCGTTTTTTGAGATATCAAATGATGTGGTAGTGTGATTGGATGAGCTTGATGGCTCTGGGATGTTGTTGTTTGATATCTTGTTTTTTAGGATATCAAAATGGTTGTTGTTAATTGATGATGTTGTAAGAAGGTACATTTTTCATGGTATTCTGCTTTAATGTTATTGTGCTCTGCTTGGATTATGCTGGTGCAGAAGCTAGGGTAATTACTCCCTAGCACCCAGCTTATGGTATATTGCAACCTATACATACAATTATACTACACAATCGACCATAAGTCAAGTATCTCGGTAACATTTAAGAAAATAAAGTTGGTTCACATCTCGAAAGACGAGATGTAATAGAGTAGGTTATGGATTTATCATCAAGATAGAGTTACCTGAGGTTTGTTAATTGAAAAGATAAGAAACACAAACATAATAATCGTAGATTTTAAATTGTTTATCTTTTTTAGGGATTCCCTAATTTTTCCCTAATCTTCATTTGTGTCATCGAATTTTTAAAAAAGAATTTATGACAGAAAAAATGTTTTTGTGCGGTATCACAATCGAGGAATTGGCGAATGCACTAAGAGAAATATTAACAGTATCAACTACTGTTAATAAAAGAAATGAAGATGAGCTTATTACACGAGAAGAAGCTTGCAAGTTATTATCGATAAACAAAACTAGTTTATGGAAACACACAAAAAGTGGTAGGCTGAAAAGCTACGGTATCGGAAACCGAGTGTACTACAAATACAATGAATTGCTTGAGTCAATTAAACCTTTAAATCATTAAACTATGAATAAGAAAGAAATAACACTAGATTCTTTAAGTGAGGTAATTTCAAATGCTATGAACTTAAATACTGAGGCTAATAATTTGAACTTATTAAATTCTGATAGCACTATTGAAAATAACGATTTTTTCATCTTCAAAACAGCTAATGAGTGGATTGATGAAGCTAAAAACAGACCAGTACCAAAGATGCTTTTCAGTGAATTTTGGCATGAAGGTGAGCTATGTATTTTATTTTCAGATACAAATTTAGGAAAGTCAATTTTAGCAGTACAGATTGCTAACATTATCAGTAAGAGTGAAAAGGAAACTGGATTTAAATTAGAAGCTGAAAAGCAAATAGTACTTTACTTTGATTTTGAATTAAATGATAAACAATTTGAGAACCGATATTCCAATGACTATCATAACCATTATGAATTTGATTCAAATTTTATGAGAGTTGAATTAAATCCAGATGCTAAAATGCCTAACAAATTGAGCTTTGAAGACTGTTTGATAAATGCATTAGAAAAGCTAATAATCGAAACTAATGCTAAGGTTTTAATCATTGATAACATTACCTATCTAAAAACAGAAACTGAAAATGCAAAAAATGCATTACCATTAATGAAACAATTGAAGGATTTAAAAAATAAGTATGGCTTATCTATGTTAGTACTTGCACATACCCCTAAACGTAATTTATCAAAACCAATAACTAATAACGATTTAGCTGGTAGTAAAGCCCTAATTAATTTTTGTGATAGCTCATTCACTATTGGAGCAAGTAACATGGATAAGGGGTTGAGATATTTAAAGCAAATCAAGCAAAGAAATACTGAACAAGTTTACGATGCCGAAAATGTAATAATTTGTAAAATAAATAAAGATGAAAACTATCTTCATTTTGAGTTTAATGATTTTGGAAATGAAAGTGAACATCTAATTCAGAAATCTTCAGAAACTAATAATGAAGAAAGGGATAATTTGATTGAATCAGTTAAAAACCTTTCTGCAGAAAGAATGACACAAAGACAAATTGCTAATAAACTTAGTATAAGCTTGGGAGCAGTAAACAAATATCTTAAATTATAACAAGTTCATAATGTTCAACTGTTCACATACTAATCACTGTGAACATAATGAACAAATGAACATCTCAAATTTTAAATCTAAAAATTATGATTAAAAAATATAAATTTACTCTTGAAAAAGGGAGCGAAAAATTCATTTGCCCAAAATGTAAGATGAAGAGGTTTGTAAAATACATCAATCAAGACAATGGTGATTATTTAGGTGACTCAATCGGAAGGTGTGACAGAGAAACAAACTGTGGTTATCATTTCAAACCCAATCAATTAATTAATTGTGAAATAATTAATATAGAAGCTACAATCAAAACCACAATTTCTTCTTATCACACTGATTCAGAACTTGAAATTCTTTATAATTCAAATGAAGAAAATAATTTTCTATTATTTTTAGAATCACTCTTTGATTACAATAAAATTGAAAGAATTAAGAAAATTTTTAAAATAAGTACTTCTTCGTTTTTTCATGGCTCTACTGTTTTCTGGCAGATTGATGAAAAGAATTTAATCCATGCTGGAAAACTTATTTATTACTCTAAAACTACTGGTAGAAGATATAAAACTTTTGAAAACACCTCTCCAGTAAGCTGGATACATAAAATAAACAAAATAAAAGACTTCAATCTAAATCAATGTTTATTTGGGCTACATCAACTTCAAAACATTAATAATCTAACTCAAATCATAGGAATTGTTGAAAGTGAGAAGACAGCGGTAATTTTAACAATTATGTATCCAGATTATTATTGGATGGCTACAGGTGGAAAGCAAAATTTTAAAGAATCTATGCTGAAACCAATTAAAGATTATCAAATTGTCGCTTATCCAGATAAAGGTGAATTTAAAGACTGGGTTAAAAAAGCTAAATCATTAAATCAACTTGGTTATAAAATTGAAGTAAATGATTGGCTTGAAACAATCGATTATGACACTGGTACTGATTTGGCAGATGTAATTTTGGAATTGAAAAATGACTAGTCCTAAATAAGCGATACAGATTATTAAAGACTAAAATACATAATTATATCCCAGTAAACACGTGTTTACTGGGATATTTGTTTTTATAAGTTTTTATTTTGATTCTATTTTGTAAATGCATTTGAATAGGTGTCAAATAAAA
>CANCJF010000173.1 GCA_947378245.1 Bacteroidota bacterium | reverse complement strand
GGTTTTTAGAAGCTTTAAATTAATTTTAAGCGTTAAATATTTTCTTACATTTGCAGTCAAAAATTACTTGTTATGGCTGACTTTTTTTATCAAAATCCATTTCCAATTTTAGGAGATAAAACAGAATATAGAAAAATCACTTCGGACTATGTGAAGGTAGTAAACTACGGCAATAGAGAGGTGTTAGAAATTGATCCAAAAGGATTGGAATTATTGGCGCAAGAAGCGTTAAGCGATGTGTCTTTTTACTTGAGAGCATCTCATTTAGAGAAATTACGTGCGATTATTGAAGATCCAGAAGCGACAGATAACGATCGTTTTGTCGCCTATAACTTATTGCAAAATGCTACGATTGCAGCTGAGGGTCAATTACCTTCTTGTCAGGACACAGGTACAGCAATTGTGATGGCGAAAAAAGGGGAGGATGTCTACACAGGCGCTATTGATGAAGAACATTTGTCGAAGGGAATTTACAATACCTACCAAGAGAAAAATTTGCGTTTTTCACAAGTTGTTCCATTGACGATGTTTGATGAGAAAAACTCTGGAACAAACTTACCTGCACAAATTGATATTTATGCTAAAAAAGGAATGTCTTATGAGTTCTTGTTTTTAGCAAAAGGTGGAGGTTCTGCAAACAAAACATTTTTATACCAACGTACAAAGTCCTTGTTGAACGATGCATCTTTAGAGCAATTTGTAAGAGAACGTATTAAAGATTTAGGAACATCTGCATGTCCACCTTATCACCTAGCATTGGTTATTGGTGGAACATCTGCTGAATCAAACTTAGCAACAGTGAAGAAAGCATCTGCTGGCTATTTTGATGAATTGCCAACTAAAGGAAACGAAGGAGGTCAAGCGTTCCGTGATTTGGAATGGGAAGCACGCGTTCACAAAATTTGTCAAGAGAGTTTGATTGGAGCGCAATTTGGCGGTAAATATTTTACCCATGATGTTCGTGTAATTCGTTTACCTCGTCATGCGGCTTCTTGTCCAGTAGGATTGGGTGTTTCTTGTTCTGCAGATAGAAATATCAAAGCGAAAATAACGAAAGATGGAATTTTTGTAGAGCAATTAGAACAAAATCCACGTAGATTGTTACCTGAAACTGCTCCACATTTAGAGCCTGCAATCGAAATTGATTTAAATCGTCCGATGACGGAAGTATTGGCTGAATTGTCTAAATATCCGATCAAAACACGTTTGAAATTAAATGGGACATTGATTGTTGCGCGTGACATGGCACATGCTAAAATCAAAGAAATCATCGATGCTGGTCAACCAATGCCAGAATACTTTAAAAACCACCCAATTTATTATGCGGGTCCTGCGAAAACACCAGATGGAATGCCTTCCGGAAGTTTTGGTCCTACAACAGCAGGTAGAATGGATGCGTATGTAGATCAATTCCAATCTTTAGGAGGAAGCATGATCATGTTAGCGAAAGGAAATCGTTCGAAAGATGTTACGAATGCTTGTAACAAATATGGTGGCTTCTATTTAGGTTCGATCGGTGGTCCTGCGGCTATTTTAGCGAAAGAGAATATTACTTCTGTAGAGGTTGTTGATTTTCCAGAGATGGGGATGGAGGCAGTGAGAAAGATTACGATTAAGAATTTCCCAGCGTTTATTATTACGGATGATAAGGGGAATGATTTTTTTGAGAATATTTAGTGATTTTTTTTGATGTTATAGATTGAGCCCTGGTTTTACTGGGGCTTTTTTTGTTTCGCTTTGCGAAACAGAGGTTTTTCTCTTACTTTTTTCTGGTCAAAAAAGTAAGCAAAAAGACCTTGTCGCTAGAAAAGCATCGGCTTTTATTTCGAAACGTTCGCGACAAAAACAAAACTCGTCGTTCCTCCTCAGACAGTTGTTTTTGTTACGCTACCTTATTCGACAAAAGCACGATTTACTTTTCTAATGCGACGACTTTCGGTTCACGTATTTTAATGGTTCGAAAATAGTTCAATCGCATTGGTTGGGTATTGTATTTTGACTTTGTCAAAATGGACTCTGCGTACTCTAAAACGAGTGAGCGTCAAATCCTCAAAAAAATCTCTGCGCTAAAAGAATAAACAATCCTTTCTGATCTTTGGTGATTTTCAAATAGACCTTTGTGTTAAATACTTATTTTATTCGATTTTGTGATTTTAATTATCTTTATGGATTCAACTAGTGGAAGTTTAGTATGGCAAAAAATAAATTACGTCGTTTCAGTGAAATGAAAGAATGGTCGAATGTGTATGAACCATCGTTGGATCCATTAAAGCGGGAGCCTTTTGCTTTGAAAGGGAAGTGGAATCAGGAACATTTCAAGAACGATAATCCGATTGTTTTGGAGTTGGGTTGTGGTAAAGGGGAGTACTCGATTGGTATGGCGGATCATTTTCCAGAGAAGAACTTTATTGGTGTTGATATTAAGGGAGCGCGAATTTGGGTTGGAGCGAAGGATGCTGTGGAACGTGGTGTGGAGAATGTTGCTTTCTTGCGTACGAAGATTGATTTTATCACCGATTATTTTGGAGAAAACGAAGTGGATGAAATTTGGTTGACATTCTCAGATCCTCAACCGAATAAACCTAGAAAACGTTTGACTTCATCGTTATTTATAAATCGCTACCGTAAAATCTTGAAAAAAGGTGGAATTATCCATTTAAAAACGGATAGTGATGTATTGTTTGAATCTACGGAAGAAGAAATCAAAGAACACGGTTATGAGTGCTTAGAATTGACCTGGGATTTGTATGCTTCCTTAGAAGGTAAAACGGAATTAGAACGTGAGATTTTTTCTATCAAAACACATTATGAAGAGTTGTTTACAGCGAAGGGTAGTGTGATTAAGTATTGTAAGTTTAGGTTGGGATAGGTTACTTTGCCTTTTCCAACTCCTCCTTCAACATTTCTTCGAACAATTCATCTTCTTGCGCGCCGATGAAGGATTTACATGTGGAATTTCTTACATAAACAAAGTGTCTAGATTTAAGTCTTTTGTTACAAGACCGATTCCGTGTTTTCCTGTTGTACCCCAAGGGCTAATCATTACCGTATACACACCTTTTTTTGTTTTTGTCTCCTCCTTAAATTGAGATTCTTTATTTCTAAGTTTACTGGCATAATCCGTGTCAATCGTAAATACGTCATTGTAGAATTTTAGTTCACATAGAAGTATCGTATTATCATTTCTATCTATTATGAGGTCAATTTGTGCATTTTTATTACTCCAACTGTAATTTTTCGATATAATCTGGTCACATTTCAAGGTTTTTTTAATGCTGTCAATGTGTTTGTAACAAATCATTTCAAAAGCGTACCCACACCAAACTTTATATTCATTTGTCGTGTGTAATTGTGTCCATTGATTGCCTTTATTATGTGCAATAAATTGTAAATGAAATAGGCAGAATTCATCAAAAATACGATAACGAGTTATTTTTCTACTGTTGCCAATAGCTTCGTATTTTTCAATAAATCCTGACTCTATGAGTTCTACTAAAGATGTAGAAAATTGTCCTCCTGTAGTTATTTTTTTATCTTTTAGTATCTCATCCCTTGTCATTCCCATTTTTGCTCCCCGGGAAAGCGCTTGTATGATTTGTTCATGATAAGTTCCTTCGTCAAAAAGGGATTTGAATACTTCATCAAATTCATATTCTAATTGCGCTCCTTTTTGAAAACAAATTCTGTCAATTGCTGTAACAGCAGAATCTCCAGGTTGTATATGTTCTAAATATTCAGCCACTCCTCCAAAAGTCATGTAAATCTTTACAATTTCAATTTCAGGTAATATGATTTTTTTATTTGTGAAAAATTCTTTAACTTCTGATAATGTGAATGGTTGTAACTTTATTTTGCGTGTAATTCGGTTGTGTAATCCTCCTCTATTTCTAATGATTTTTTTTAACATGTATGAAGCTGCGGATCCACATACAATCACAATAAGATCATTTCGAGTGGTACAGTATGTATTCCAAAAATTTTCAAAAGCTGGAAGAAAATTAGATCGCATGGTGTCAATCCATGGAAATTCATCAATAAATATTACTTTCTTTTTCTTCGTTTCTTTGATTCCTTTAAGATACTGTTTCAATAAATCTAATGCTTGCAGCCAATTTTCAGGTTTACTTTCTTGAAATTTATTAGAGATTGCTCTTAATTCAATCATAAAATTCTCAATCTGATTTTGTTTTACACCATCTCTTAACCCTGAGAAACTAAACAACATATTTTTCGAGAAATATTCTCTAATTAGATACGTTTTTCCTATACGTCTTCGACCATAAACAGCTATCAATTCTGAACGATGGCTATGTAAAGATTCGTTGAATTTTTCCTTTTCTACATACCTACCGGTAATTTCTTTTGACATATGTGTGATTGTGAGTTGCAGCCAAAAGTACTGAAAATGTTTTGTTTTGGCTGTATAAATTGATTTGTTTTAATTTTTAAACACAGCCAGAAAATTATTTTTTCTATTGTTTTGGCTGTTATTAAAAAAATAAATTATTCGTCAACTAATTATATTGTAGATTGTTGCAAGATAAAATAATGTTATTAATTATGTCGTTACACCTAATTATTAATCTTCTCCAGCTCTTCCTTTAACATTTCTTCAAACAATTCATCTTCTTGAGCGCCGACGAAGGATTTACGTTGGTTAATGACAAAATGAGGTACACCACGAACACCAAATTTACGTCCTCTTTCCATGTCGAAATTGAAGGCTTGGGTGTATGCATCGGAGTGTATGATTTCTAGTGCTTTTGTTTTGTCTAAACCTAAGTTTTCAATCGATTTTAAGATGTTTTCTTCCACAGAAAAGTCTACACAGTTGGTGAAGTATTGGTATAAAAACTCTTCTTTAAATTGTTGTCCTTTGTTTTCGGTTTTGCTCCATTGCCATAAACGGTGAAGGTCGTAGGTGTTGAAAACAGGTGTTTGGTCTAATTTCAAATCGATGCCATAACGTTGTCCTGTTTGGTTTAGCTCTACAAACATGTTGGATAAACGTTCCATCGGAATACCTGTTTTTTCTGAAAGGTGTATTGCAGAATTTTTAGAGGTATTCTTAGGAAAAGTTGGGTCTAATTGAAAACTTCTCCAGGTGATTTCTACTTTGTCAAGGGCGTTTAGTTTACGCAAGGCTTGTTCGAGTTTCATTTTACCGATGTAGCAGAAAGGGCAAATGATGTCGCTCCAGATTTCGATTGAAAGAGTAGGGGTCATGCACGTAATTATTACAATTTCACCTCCCTTAATCCCTCCTCAAGGAGGGAAAAAAGAGATCCATTTTATGGTTTACAAATTAATTTACCAAAGTTCTAAACTCTTCAATCGCTTTGTCGACGCCTTGTTTGTTTTTACCACCAGCAGTTGCGAAGAATGCTTGTCCGCCGCCACCTCCTTGGATGTGTTTGGAAATTTCACGGATGATTTTTCCAGCGTCTAAGCCTTTTTCTTTTGCAAGTGCTTCGTC
>CANCJF010000172.1 GCA_947378245.1 Bacteroidota bacterium | reverse complement strand
GCACTAACTTCGTTTTTTCTTAACTTAAATTTTCCTAACTTCGCGACAATGAGTGAATCTGCAGAAAAATACAGCCGCAAAGGACTACGTACCAGCTACGTTTCTACTGTTATTGGTATTTCCTTAGTGCTATTTATGATTGGTTTAGTCTTAGGGGGAATGATGGGATTAAAGTCCATCCAAACACAAGCAAAAGAAAACCTCCAAGGGGATTTGTTTTTCAAACCGGAACAAACAAATGCCGACATCAAACAAATTGAATTGGAAATTAACAGTTGGCCAGAATTTAAAGAAGTGACTTTCATTTCTCCTGATCGTGCTATGGATGAATTTAGTGGTTCCTCAAAAAATACCAATGAAATTCTTTCCATTTTTGAAAAATCAAATCCTTTGCCACCAACTATAAGTTATAGACCTAAAGAGCAGTATGCAAATAAACAAGGGATGTTGTTTATCAAACACAAATTATTAAAAGCGTATAAAGATCAAATCGACGAAGTAAATTACGATGAAGCAAGCGTAGAACAAGTGAATCTTGGTTTCAAACAGTTCGTTTTCTTATTCTTAATTGTTGCTGCATTATTGATTGTTGTTGCAGTTGCTATGATTAATAACACCATACGTTTGGCTTTATATTCCAAACGTTTTACTATCAAAACCATGCAATTGGTAGGTGCAACATCTGGATTCATTCGCAAACCATTCTTAACACAAGCTATTCTACAAGGTGTTGTTTCAGCATTGATTGGAATGGCACTATTGGTTTCCTTGTTTTACACCATTAACAACTTAGTGGATTCAGTAGAAATCGCATTTCACCTACAAACCTTGTTGATTTTATTTACTTCCCTTGTACTTATCGGGATTATCATCACCTTGCTTTCTACTTGGTTCGCACTAAACAAGTATTTACGCATGAAATTAGACGACTTATATTAATTAAATTAATTAGCTATGGACAAAGCAAATCACAGATTCGCATTTCAAGATTTAAATTACAAATTATTAATCATCGGATTGGTAATCAACATCATTGGATTTATCTTAATGATCGGTGGTGGTTCTGCCGACCCAACAAAATTCGATGCTGAAGCGTTGTTTTCTCCAGTGCGTTTGACTGTTTCTCCTATCTTAATCATTGCTGGTTATATCATCATGATATATGCAATCATGAAAAAACCGAAGAAAGCAGACAACAACGAAACACCTGATAAATAAGATGGATTTTATTCAAGCAATCTTCCTTGCAATCATTGAGGGACTAACCGAATTTCTTCCTGTTTCTTCAACAGCACACATGATATTTACAAGTACCATTTTTGGTATAGAGAAAGATGTATTTGTGAAAATGTTTCAAGTTTCCATTCAATTTGGAGCAATTCTAGCAGTTGTAGTTCTTTATTGGAAAAAATTCTTTGATTTTACTAACTTCAAGTTCTACGTGAAAATTGGCTTAGCAGTGATTCCAGCCTTAGTGTTAGGTAAATTGTTTGACGACAAAATTGAAGCAGTTCTTGAAAAACCTCTTCCTATTGCAATAACGCTGATTATTGGTGGTATTATCTTGTTATTCATTCACCGTTTATTTAAAAATACACGCATCGACGAAGAACAAAACGTGAGCAACAAGAGTGCAATCACCATTGGTTTCTGGCAATGTTTGGCTATGATGCCTGGAACAAGTCGCTCGGCTGCTTCTATCATCGGCGGTATGCAACAAGGATTGACCATGCGTATGGCTGCTGAATTCAGCTTCTTTTTAGCCGTTCCAACGATGCTAGCAGTAACTAGTTATTCGATTTTCTTGAAAGATTGGGATGTGCCTGTAGCTGTTGGACAAATCGTGGAAATGAAAGGCTACGAAATGTTGATGGAGAAAAATTATTTGATATTATTCATTATTGGAAATATTGTAGCATTTGCTGTGGCTGTTCTAGCTATCAAATTCTTCATCGGAATCTTGAAAAAATACGGATTTAAAATGTGGGGATGGTACCGTATCGTGCTTGGTATCGCATTTATTATTTTTGAACTGGTGTTCAATAAATAGTCTAATCCTCTTCATTGTTACATTTACACATTAATCAATTTACACATTAATGCAATACGATTTCCAAGCGGGTGAAACATTATTAGTCGATAAACCACTAAACTGGACCTCCTTTGATGTGGTGAATAAATTGCGTTGGAACCTCAAACAAAAACTTGGAATCAAAAAATTTAAGGTTGGACATGCTGGAACTTTAGATCCTTTAGCAACGGGACTTTTAATTATTTGTACAGGTAAAAACACCAAGAAGATTGATCAGTTTGTGATGGAAGATAAAACCTATACAGGAACTATTTTACTGGGTAAAACAACTCCATCTTACGATTTAGAAACAGAATACAACCAAGAATTTCCAATCGTTCACATTACCTCTGAATTAATGGAGGAAGTTCGTCTTTCCTTTTTAGGTGAACAAGACCAAGTTCCACCCATTTTTTCTGCCAAACAAGTAGATGGTAAACGTGCTTACGACCTCGCAAGAGCCGGAAAAGAAGTGGTACTTAAAGCAAATAAAATTAACATTACTGCATTTGAAATCGATGCTACTCGTTTTCCGGAAATTGATTTCAAAATCACATGTAGTAAAGGAACCTATATTCGTTCCATCGCAAATGACTTTGGTCAAAAACTGAAATCCGGAGCAGCATTAATTGCATTACGAAGAACCGCTTCTGGAAGTTTTTTAATCGAAAACTCCCAATCTGTTGACGACTGGATCACAACTATTCATAATTGTCAATTGACAATTAATAATTGACAATTGTGATGAAAAAGATTTGTTTAATAGAGGATGAAGAAAGTCTTTCGGATTTAATCAAAATGAATCTGGAATTGGAAGGTTATTCCGTTGAAACCGTTTCCCATGGAACAGAAGCCTTTTTGCGTGCCTTTGAAATGGACAGTTTCGACTTAGTGATACTCGATGTCATGCTTCCTGAAGTAAGCGGTCTCACCATTTGTAAAGAAATCCGCAAATACAGTCGTGTTCCAATATTATTTTTATCAGCCAAAGGAACCACCCAAGATCGTATTGCCGGATTGAAATTAGGTGCTAACGATTACCTACCCAAACCTTTTGACTTAGAAGAACTATTACTTCGTGTACAAATTTTAGTAGAAGGAATTGAAGAAGCAACAACAGTTGTCGATAAAATCACCATAGGCGAATTCTCCGTAGATTTTACCAGTTATTTGGTAAGTAATAACCAAACAGGAGAAAAACACGATTTAAGCAAACGAGAAATCGATTTGTTGAAATTGTTTAACTCCAAACAAGGATTGGTAATTTCCAGAGACGAAATTCTCGATACTCTTTGGGGAAACGATCAATTTCCAACGTCCAGAACGATTGATAACTACATTCTCAATTTCCGTAAAATCTTTGAAGAGGATCCAAAAACACCGAAATATTTCCATAGTATTCGTGGTGTTGGGTATAAGTTTATGAAGTAGTAAAAAACAAAAGGCCACTCTTTCGAGCAGCCTTTGATATTCTGAGAAAGAATTTCTTCTTATTACATTTTAGATAAATCTGGCATATCACGTGTAAATGCTGGAATTCCTGTCACATCCATACCTGTAATTAACAAGTGAATATCATGTGTTCCTTCATATGTAATTACAGACTCTAAATTCGCCATGTGACGCATCATCGAGTATTCTGAAGTAATACCCATTCCGCCGTGGATTTGTCTTGCCTCACGAGCAATATTAATCGCGATTTCACAGTTGTTACGTTTTGCCATAGAAATTTGTGCAGAAGTAGCTCTACCTTCGTTTCTCAATTGACCTAAACGGAATGTCAATAATTGTGCTTTTGTGATTTCAGTAATCATTTCTGCCAATTTCTTTTGTTGCAATTGGAAAGAACCAATTGGAACACCAAATTGTGTTCTTTCTTTACAGTATCTTAATGCTTGGTCATAACAATCCATAGCAGCACCTAATGCACCCCAAGCAATACCAAAACGCGCTGAATCTAAACATCCAAGCGGAGCACCTAAACCAGATTTATTTGGTAATATATTTGCTTTCGGAACTTTCACGTCTACGAAAATTAACTCTCCAGTAGAAGAAGCACGCAATGAAAGTTTACCATGCATTTCAGGTGTTGAGAAACCTTCCATTCCTCGTTCAACAACCAATCCATGAATTCTTCCAGATTCATCTTTTGCCCAAACCACAGCGATATCAGCAAAAGGAGCATTTGAAATCCACATTTTAGCACCATTCAAAATCACGTGATCACCAGCATCTTTAAAGTTGGTAATCATTCCGCCAGGATTTGATCCGTGGTCTGGTTCAGTTAAACCAAAACATCCCATCATTTCTCCAGTAGCTAATTTTGGAAGGTATTTCATGCGTTGTTCTTCGTTACCATATTTCCAAATTGGATACATTACTAACGAACTTTGAACAGATGCAGTCGAACGAAGTCCTGAATCACATCTTTCCAATTCTTGCATAATCAAACCATAAGAAATTTGATCTAACCCTGGTCCACCGTACTCTTCTGGAATATAAGGTCCAAAAGCACCGATTTCACCTAATCCACGTAATAAGTGTTTTGGGAAAGTCGCTTTTTCATAGTGTTCATCAATAATTGGGGAAACTTCTTTTTTCACCCAAGCACGAGCAGCGTCTCTAACTAATAGTTGTTCTTCCGTGTACAAATCATCCAAATTGAAATAATCTGGGTGTGTATATAAATCTGTCTTCATAAGTAGGTAATATGATTCAAAGAACAAAATTACTATTATATATTCGAATATAAAGCAAATAAGGCTTCTAAAAATTAGATTTTTTTGAGCCTGACACGAAATTAAAACATTAATTTTGCATAGCTAACAAAGACCTACAAATTGATCACACTCGCATTTGAGATTATTAAAAATACACATGAAGTTGTAGTTCCAAAACTACTCTCTCCTAGAATCAATTCACTCTATGGTAAGATTACACTATTTCTATCCATAGGTATATTACTAATAACGTTTGCACGTATAAGTTCAAGTTATTTTTTAGTCGCAATTACAAAAAGCATATACAAGAATAGATCCATCGAGAAAATTGTACTAGAAGAACTTCCATTAACAGCACTTTCCTCTTTTTGCCTATTGCTAAATTTTTTAATCTGTTCAAGTTGTTTACTTTATCTTACTGTTGATTTCTTCCAATATGAAATGCCAATAAGTACTTTACTAGCAATCATTTATACACCTCTACTTTTCTTATTTGGTCCTTACTTATTTTTAACATTGGTAGAATTTATCACCGGAGAAATTGGCATTACAAAAGCGATTAAATTAACCAATTGGGCAATTTGTAAATTCCTCGGTATCCTATTTTCATTATTGCTTCTTCTTTGGGTTTTTAACGACAAAAATGCTAGTTTATTTGCCTACCTATTATTTACAATACTTTGTTTTTTTTAT
>CANCJF010000171.1 GCA_947378245.1 Bacteroidota bacterium | reverse complement strand
CCTTTGTATTGGTGTTCTGTGGTACAGGATCTATTATTTTCAATCAACTTTCAGGTGGAGAAGCAATTGGACACTTGGGTATTTCAATCGTTACAGGATTGACGGTAGCAGCTATGATTTATACAGTAGGAGATATTTCGGGGGCACATTTAAATCCAATGGTGACCATTGCTTTTTATTTAGCAAAAGATTTTCCTGCGAAACAAATTGTACCATATTTACTTGCACAAGGAATAGGAGCTGGACTCGCAAGTTTATCATTAAAAATTATGTTTCCAACGGCTGGAACCATGGGAGAAACCATGCCAAGTGTTTCGGATAATAGTGCGTTTGTATTGGAAGTGATCCTAGCATTTATCTTGGTTTTTGTCATACTACATGTAGCAAAAGGGAGCAAGGAACAAGGAATGTTTGCAGGTATCGCTATTGGTTCAACGGTGATGTTAGAGGTACTTTTTGCCGGTCCCATCTGTGGTGCTTCCATGAATCCTATTCGTTCTATTGTCCCAGCGCTAATTTCCGGAAAGTTAGAACATCAATGGGTGTATTTGATAGCTCCATTTATTGGTTCAGTAATCGCAGTGTTTAGTTGGAAAGTCTTAAAACGAAATTAAATTTTTGTTAGAATTAATAGTAATATAACTTAGATTGATAGTAATACTACTATATTTGTAGGTAAAACTACGAATATGCAAAACGCAACCTTACAAATTCAAGTCCAAGACACCTTATTTGTTAAGGATCCATCGAGTTCTACTATTGGAAAATCCATCTTGGAACAAGGACTTATTTTGTTATCGGAAATTGGTCTAGAAGAATTTACTTTTAAAAAATTAGCCCTTAAAATATCCTCTACGGAGAGTACGATTTATCGTTACTTTGAAAATAAACATCAATTTCTTTCCTATTTATTTAATTTCTATTGGGCTTGGATGGATGTAAATATTGCATTCGCGATAACCAACATCGACTGCCCCAAAGAACGATTAAAACGTATCATTCGCGTACTGACACAAAAAGTTAGCAACGATATACGAACTCCATTTATTGACGAGGAAATTTTACAAGAAGTAATTGCCTTAGAATCTTCCAAAACATTTCTTTCTAAAAAAGTGGATGAAGAAAATAAAGCTGGATATTTTTTACAATACAAAAAATTAGTCGATCGAATATCACTAATTGTTGTAGAAATCAATCCTACCTATGCATATCCAAACGCATTGGTCTCAACCATCCTAGAAAGTTCATTTCACCAACGTTATTTTGGCATTCATCTACCTAGATTGACCAATGAAATGCATGTACAAGAACGATTGGAAGATTTTTTAACTGAATTATGCTTTAAAACACTACTTTAATATGGAACAACAAACTACTTTAAAACCTTTTCAGCGCTTAATGCGTCTACTAAACGTAGATCGAAAAGATATTTCACATATCTATTTCTACTCCTTTTTCGTGGGAATCACCAATTTGAGTTTGCCTCTGGGAATTCAAGCAATCATAAACATGATACAATTAGGAAGTATTTCTGCTTCTTGGATTGTGTTAATTGCCTTGGTAATAACAGGTATCGTGTTTTCAGGATTGTTACAATACATTCAATTACGAATTACAGAAACCCTACAACAGAAAATTTTTGTACGTTCCTCCTTTGAGTTTGCTTACCGTATTCCACGTTTTGAAACGCATTTGATGGCAGATACCTACACTCCAGAATTGATGAACCGATTTTTTGATACCATTACGCTTCAAAAAGGTATCCCTAAGTTATTGATTGATTTTTCAGCAGCCATTCTACAATTACTATTTGGATTGATCTTACTTTCGTTTTATCATTCCTTCTTTATCATTTTCAGTTTGTTTTTATTGACCGTGTTGATTACTGCATTATACATCACAGGAAAAAGGGCTGTAAAAACTGCTATTTCTGAATCAAAATTCAAATACAAAGTAGCTTTTTGGTTAGAAGAATTAGCTAGAACCATGCAAACATTCAAGTTAGCAGGTCAAAGTGATTTACCATTACACCGAACCAATGATTATGTGGAGGGGTATTTGAAAAGTCGGGAAAGTCACTTCAAAATCTTAATGCGTCAATTTATCCAATTAACAACGTTTAAAATCATTATCGCTTTATTTATGTTAGTGATTGGTGGAGTGCTTGTGATTAATAATCAGATGAACATTGGTCAGTTTGTTGCTTCTGAAATTATTATCTTATTAGTTATTAACTCCGTTGAAAAAATCATAAGTGGTTTGGAAGTGTTATATGATGTATTAGCAGCGGTAGATAAAATTGGACATGTAATGGACATGCCTATTGAGGAGGTTGCGAAACTAAACACACACAAACTTCCAGCAGGACCATTATCCATCGAAATCGCAAACATGGATTATACCTATTCACGTAATTCGAAATTTGGATTTTCTGAGTTTTCATTAAATATCCAAGCCCGACAACATACAGCTTTAATTGGTTCGGATGGTTCAGGAAAATCAACCTTACTTAACCTTCTTGGAATGGCCTATCCTTTGGACGGAGGAAGTATTAGCTTTAATAACATTCCTGCTTCAAACATTGATATGGAACACCTACGCACAATCATTAGTGACTATGTTCCGGATCAAGAATTATTTTCTGGTACCATTGAGGAAAATATCGTGATGGGAAGAAATGGAATTCAATTACAAGATGTTCTTTGGGCATGTGAACAAACCGATTTATTAGCTGAAATTAAAGCATTACCAGAGGGCTTTTCGACTCAAATTTTACCAGACGGTAGAGGTTTTTCAAAAACGGTAACGGAAAAAATTATCATGGCTCGATGTATTGTACATAAACCAAGTTTATTATTGATTGATGATCACCAAAAATTCAATGTGAACTTTTCAGAATCAGAGGCTTCACTTCGCAATTTATTATTCGCAGAAAATGCTTCGTGGACCATTGTTGCTGCGATCAATAATAAAAATTGGCTTCCTCATTTCAAACAAATTGTTGTGCTGGAAAAAGGTAAAATTGTTTTTCAAGGTACCTACGATGAATATTCTCAATTTACTAACTAGTTTGACCTATGCTTAATTTATCCGAAAACAACATACACAAGCGTTTTTCTTACGAGAAATTCTCTGCTTTTGACAAGATTTCTTTCTTATCCTGGGAAGGATGGATGAGAAGAGTGTTACTGCTATTCTTCCTGATTTTTGTAATTTTTCTTTTTACGCCTTGGACACAAAATATTAACTCGAAAGGATATTTGACTACACTCTATCCCGATCAAAGACCACAATCTGTGCATACCATTATTGCTGGTAGATTGGAGAAATGGTATGTGAAAGAGGGAGATTTTGTAAACAAAGGTGACACCTTGGTATATATAAGTGAAGTAAAAAGTGATTATTTTGATCCTGCTTTGGTGGATCGAACTTCGGAACAAGTTTCATTCAAAAAAAATAAAATTGTTTCATATACCAATAAAGTCTCAGCCTTACAACGGCAAAAGGAAGCCTTTGCTTCTATTTTAGAACTAAAACTCCAACAAACGAAAAATAAATACCGTCAATCGAAACTGAAAGTAAAAGCAGACAGTATCGATTACCTCACAATGGAAGCGCAACTAAAAATCGCGCAAAGGCAATTCAAACGTACTGAAGATTTGTTTGAGAAAGGATTAAAGGCCATGAAAGATGTCGAGATGGCAAATGTTAAATTGCAAGAATCCATAGGTAAAACGATTGCACTTGAAAATAAATTATTCATTTCAAAAAACGAGTTGATGAATGCGAAAATTGAAATCGCAAATATTAAAAATGAATACCTTGAAAAAGTATCGAAAGTAGAATCGGATATGTCCTCCGCCCTATCGGATCAAAACGAAGCATCTGCTGTAAAAAGTAAATTGGAAAATCAATTAACAAATTACAAGATTCGTAAAGGTTACTACTTTATCACTGCACCTAATACGGGTTATGTTACTAAATTAATCCGTTCTGGAATCGGGGAAATCATCAAAGAAGGGGAAGAAATTTTGACAGTAATGCCAGAGAAATACGATTTAGCAGTAGAATTTTACATTGAACCGATGAATTATCCATTGGTAAAAAAAGGAGAACATGTTCGCTTACAATTCGATGGTTGGCCGGCAGTAGTTTTCGGCGGTTGGCCAGATGCGTCTTTCGGAACATTCGGTGGTAGAATTTTCGCTATTGACAACTTTAGTAGTTCCAATGGAATGTATCGTGTGTTAGCAATTCCCGATCCACGTGATAAACCATGGCCTAAAGGTCTTCGAGTTGGTGGTGGTGTAAAAACATTTACGCTTTTGAAAAATGTCCCTGTATGGTATGAAATCTGGAGAAATCTAAATGGATTCCCTCCTGAATATTATAGCGGAAATCCTGCTAACAAAACCCTTAAAAAAGAGAAAAAATGAAAAAGTTAATTCTTTGTTTTCTAGTTTTAAGTTTAAATGCGTTTGCACAATCTGAAGTGTTCGATTTTGAAACGTTTAAACTATCGGTTTTGAAATTCCATCCATTGATGGTAAAAGCAAATAACCTAGCTAAATCTGGAGAAGCAGAAGCATTAAAAGCGAGAGGAAGTTTTGATCCAAGCTTATCTTCCAATATTAATCAAAAGGCATTCAATGGAAAAGAATATTATTTTACTTCTAATACAACCTTAAAAATTCCAATTTGGTTTGGAACCAACTTGAAAGCAGGGTACGAAGCGAATCGAGGAGACTATGTTGATAATGATGCTAAATTACCTAGTAGTGGACTTTGGTATGCAGGTATTGAAATCCCTTTGTTACAAGGCTTTCTTTATAACGAGCGACAATTTCAGTTACAACAAGCTAATAACTTACAGCAAATGAGTTTAGCAGAACGCCAATTAGCCATCAATGATTTATTGTTAGATGCTTATTCTACCTATTGGATGTGGACCGAATCCTATAAAAAACTAAACATCGCTAAGGAAGGATATGCATTAGCAGAAGCGCGTTACAAAGCAGCACAAGAACAGGTATTAGCGGGCGAAAACCCTCCTATTGATACCGTGGAAGCATTGATCTTGTTAGAGAACAGAACCATTGAAAACACTGCTGCATTAACACAATATAAAAACACAACCTTAATACTTCAAACCTATTTGTGGTCAGAAAAATTAGAAGCTGTATCTATTCCTTCCAACGTAACCCCTCAATTAGCAACGATTTCCTCAACACCAACGTTAGAGATTCATGCACTAGATTCGTTACCCACAATCCAATTAGCATCCTACAAAGTGGATCAAATGGCCTTGGATGTAAAATGGAAAAAGGAACAGTTAAAACCCACTTTAAATGCCAATTACAATCTATTAAACCAACCCAGCGGAAATTTGGACTTCCAACAATTCTCCATGCAAAATTATAAATTTGGTGTAACAGCGTATGTTCCTTTATTTCTTCGTAAAGAACGTGGAGGTGTTCGATTGGCAAAACTTAAAATGGAAAACGCAGAATTAGATTTAC